>JAUVOZ010000057.1 GCA_030598885.1 Anaerolineae bacterium
AGCACTCACTCCATCCGCAAGCATGACATTTACGGCAACCTTCTTCCCTCACTACCGTCCCCGCGCC
This sequence comes from Anaerolineae bacterium, assembly GCA_030598885.1. Taxonomy (GTDB): domain Bacteria; phylum Chloroflexota; class Anaerolineae; order Anaerolineales; family E44-bin32; genus DUEZ01. Next base: position 68 of record JAUVOZ010000057.1, read on the forward strand.
ACACTCAGGACACAGGTCGCCGATTTCCATGGCAAGTTGTTCCTCCGGCGAAGTTATCCGCTCCAACTGTCCTGTCTCTGGTGTATCCCCCAGGTAAGCAGCCAAAGCTTGAGCTAAACCGTCCGGCAACGAGAGCACTCGATTGGGGCCAAAACCTAATGGTCGCCCGCCTCCGATTCCTGCTAATTGGCGTACTGCTTCCGCCAAACGGTCTCGGGGTGACACTGGCGAGGCCACACGCAGAAGATAGGAAACCATCCGCCCGATTGCCTCCGACACAGATGCAGTAGCTGAGCCTGCTTTAGAAGTAGTAATGAATACCTCGAAAGGTTGGCCGTTGCCATTCTGATTAACCGTCACAAAGGCTTTGCCAAGGGGCGTCCCAACTTGATAAGTGCTACCAACTAGACATTGAGGTCGAGGTTTCTTGCCCTCAAACCACATTTGGAGCTGAGATAGTTCTTCCAGATCCGCTTTCTTATCTGCGGTTTCTTTGGTCTCCAGGACAACTTTGCGCCGCGAACCAGTGACGTAGACTGTCAAACCTTTACATCCCAGTTCCCAAGCCAGCATATAGGCTCGTCCGACATCGTCTACTTCGGCATCCTTAGGGAAATTAATCGTCTTACTCAAACTATTATCGACGAACGCTTGGAGCGCAGCTTGCATGCGCACGTGATCCTCTGCTTTGATGTCCTGGGAGACAACGAAGATATGTCGGATGTACTCCGGAACATCTTCAACTTCTTGGCAAGACCCGTTCTCCATCACCTGATCAATGATCTTGTCCCGCACCTCATTATCCAGGTTTGCCTCGATTAGTCTCTGCTCGAAGAGAGGGCTGGTGTAGGTCAAACGGAGGTTCTGGCCGTTATCGTCGACATTGCGGTAGTAGGCCAGAGCGAAAACTGGTTCACACCCGTACCCCTCACATCCGGCAACTGTGGCGATTGTGCCGGTAGGAGCGATCGTTGTCTGGGCGGTATTCCGAATACCATAATTCTGAATCCCCTCAATCACATAGTCCCAATCAATATAAGGTCGACCGAAGTCTCGGTCATAAGGAGTAAGCGGCACAGGTGGTTGCCAGTGGATATCCTCTGGGTCGTAAACGCTACCCTCGATAGCCGGAAAAGGTCCACGCTCGGAGGCGAGCTTGATACTTTGCTGCATACTTTGGTAGCGAATGAATTCCATCACTTGCGCAGCGAACTCTTGAGCCTCCTCCGACCCATAGCGTACACCGACGTGATACATAAGGTCGTTCAACCCCATAATACCAAGGCCTACGCGTCGAGCTTGTTGGGCAGCCTCCTGAAGCTGAGGTAATGCTGGAACATAGCTATTGGCTGTAACGACATCATCTAGAAAGCTAATCGCATGGATCACGCTCTGGCACAACTTTTCCCAATCCACTGTCTTATCAGGGCCGAAGTGCTGTGCCAGGTTGATTGAGCCCAGACAGCAATTTTCGTAAGGTCCTAAAAATTGTTCACCACACGGATTAGTGGCTTCCAATTGGTATAAGTGCGGCAATGGATTACTGCGGTTTGCAGTGTCGAGGAACAACACCCCCGGTTCGCCATTGTGATGGGCTTGCCTGACCATTAAATCAAAGATCTCACGCGCTTGTACTGTCTCAACGATTTCGCCGGTATGGGGAGCAATCAAATCGAAAGTAGTGTCATCTCTGACGGCCTGCATGAACTCATCGGTAACACCAACTGAGATGTTGAAGTTGGTGATCTGGTTCTCTTCTACTTTGCAGGTGATGAATTCGCGAATGTCTGGATGATCCACTCGGAGCACTCCCATATTGGCGCCCCGCCTCGATCCTCCTTGAGCGATCTCCCCGAAAGCTTTATCATAAACTCGAAGGAACCCAACTGGACCCGTAGCTTGACCAGCCGAGGAATAGACCAGAGAGCCTTTATGGCGTAAACAACTGAAAGAAAAGCCGTTCCCTCCGCCTGTCTGTTGGATCAATGCTGCATCGCGCAGCGTCTGAAAAATGCCGGCAGAGTCGCGTCCCATATCGTCAGAGATAGGAAGCACAAAACAGGCCGCCAACTGCCCCAACGGTGTTCCCGCCCCAGTGAAAGTTGGGGAGTTGGGCAGGAAACGCTTCGTGGCGATGAGGTTGTAGAACTGCTTTGCCACACCAAGCACATCACCACCCCACTCCTGCTCGGCAAGAGCAACATGATATGCTACTCGCCACAGCATCTCCTCTACTGTCTCAATCGGCTGGCCGTCAGCACCACGGCGGATGTAACGCTTCATCAATACCATACGGGCATTATCATTTAATTCTATCGTTGCCATGCCCTCAGGAAGCGATGGTGTTTCCACAAGATGCCTTTCTTCTATTCCAACTTCAACATTCCGCTTGACTGTCTCCAACATCACACGCATCTCCCGCCTTAATAAAACCCAATAATATTTCCAGACGACCCAGCACCATCTCTTGCACACAGGCTGGCAAATGGATTAATAAACCAATAATCGATTGATCTCGTCCCGAATGGCTTGTAGATCGTCCAGACCCAGGTAAACGATTGCATATCGCACATAGGCGATATGATCCAATTCTTTCAAACCGGTGATCACCATATCACCGATCACCCGCGAAGACACTTCCGCTTTGCTCATCCCCTGAAGAGCGGACTCGATTTCTCCGATCAACCTATCGATATTCGCGGCCGATACTGGTCGTTTTGCGCAAGAAATACGGATCCCCCTCGCCAGCTTATCTCTATCAAACTCTTCTCGAATGCCATCCTGCTTGATCACCAACGGTGTGGCCAAGATGGCTCGTTCGTAGGTGCTGAAGCGTTGATCACATCCTAAGCAGACCCGACGCCTTCGAATTCCGCCCTTTGAATCGTGTGAGGTATCAATGACCCGAGTCCGTTGGCCACTGCAATATGGGCAGCGCATCTCTTTTTTTATACCTCGCTTAGCACACTTGTTCGGCGCCAGATGTTGGATTGCTCACCGTCTGGACCCCGATATCTACGGGATGAGGAGCTACATTCTAACATCTGCTTCAACCCGAAGCAAGATTTCGCACCATACTGAACCTTAAAAATATTAGTACGTTGGTCACATCTCCCCTTAAATAGCAGATCGGCGCTAGGAGGAGGAGACAAGCGCCGGTCTGCATACGTAGGTGGTCCGCCGAAGCTACTTGATAGCAATCAAATTCTTCGGCGTCCCCTGAACGCCGAAATGGGTGGGCTGAAAGCCCGATACCATTACCGACGCCGTAGAAATGCTGGGATGTCGAGATCGTTGACGTCGAAGGCTTGTGGTTGAAATTCCTCCACGAATGCCTCTTTACCTTCCGTAGTCGCCGCTAAAGCCTCGGTTCTGCTCCGCGGATGGGGGTACGACCGTCGAGCACCGCTGGAGCACAGGAAACCGGTGGCGATCACGGTTACCCGCAATTCGTCACCCATATTGGGATCAATCACCGCACCGAAGATCAGGTTGACATCCGGGTGTGCGGTTTCCTTGATGATCGCGGCTGCCTGGTTGACCTCAAACAAGCTCAGATCGAGTCCACCAGTGACGTTGAAAAGAATCCCTCGGGCACCATCAATGGTGATATCCAGCAGGTTGCTGGAGATCGCCTGCTCGGCAGCTACGCACGCTCGATCCTCGCCTGACGCGCGACCCACCGCCATCAACGCCGCGCCTCCTTCAGACATAATCGTACGCACATCGGCAAAGTCCAAGTTGATCAGACCAGGAACGGTGATTAACTCGCTAATCCCCTGAATACCTTGCCTCAGAACGTCATCGGCGAGTTTGAATGCCTCCTGCAGGCTCGCCCGTTTATCAGCGATCTGGAGCAGTCGATCATTCGGGATCACAATCAAGGTGTCGACATGCTGCTTGAGTTCGTCGATACCCTTTTCAGCCGTTTGCTTTCGCTTGGCACCCTCGAAGGTGAATGGCCGGGTGACCACGCCGATCGTCAACGCGCCGACTTCCCTAGCAATTTGAGAGATAATCGGTGCTGCCCCTGTGCCGGTGCCTCCACCAATGCCCGCGGCAATGAACACCATGTCCGAGCCCTTGAGGACTTCATATAAATCCTCAGCGGACTCTTCGGCTGCTTTTCGCCCGATCTCAGGGTCACCTCCTGCCCCCAGACCGCGGGTAAGCTTATCACCGATGCGCACACGGGTAGGTGAGTCTGAGAGTAAAAGAGCTTGCGCATCAGTATTGATGGCCACAAACTCGATACCCGCCAGCCCCTCTTCAATCATCCGGTTGACAGCATTGCTGCCGCCACCACCTATTCCGACAACCTTGATACGAGCAAAAGATTCCATTTGCGGTATGGGTTGCATCACACTCCTCCTCGTTTTGATGTGTTCATAATATCTTCGATCTCCATAAATCCCTCGCTGTGCGAGGATTTACAATAATCATCCTGGTAAAAGCCGTTTTAAGAAATCAGCCGCCCGATCCAGACTGAACTTGGGCAATGATATCCCGCCATAACGGTAACCCTCAGGCGCTCTTTCCTCCTCCAGCATCTTGGCCCAGTACAGCATACCCACACTGGTTGAGAAAGCCGGCGATCGAATACGGTCCACTAATCCCCTTATCTCCTCAGGCTGCGCGAAGCGTACCGGCAAATGTAGAACGTCATAAGCCACCTCACGCATCCCAGGAATTTGGCTGGTACCTCCGGTAAGTACCACCCCCGCCGGTAGCAGACCGTCGTAACCGCTGCGCTTGATCTCCTGCATCACAAGGCTGAACAGCTCCTCTACCCTGGGCTCAAGGATTGCCGCTAGATCTACTCTCCGGATCTGAATCGGCTGCTCCTCGCCAAATGGTCTTACGGCGAAAGTCTGGTTTGGATCGAGCGCAGACGGGTGGGCATACCCATGACGCTGTTTGACTAACTCGGCCGTCTCATGTGGCAGGTGTAAGCCTTGAGCAATATCATTCGTCAGGTGCTCCCCCCCGACGGGGATAACTGCGGTATGCCACGCTGCGCCCTCAATGAAAATCGCGATATCCGACGTTCCACCACCTATGTCGCAAACTAGCACGCCCATTTCGCGTTCGGTTTCGGTCAACGCCACAAAGGCCGAAGCCAGAGAACTAATAACCCAACCATCCACTGCAACCCCAGCATTCTCAACACATTTTTCCAGGTTACGTATTGCAGTGGTGCTGGAGGTGACAATATGTGCTTTGACCTCCAAACGATAACCGTGCATCCCTATGGCTGATTTGATTCCATCCTGGCCATCCACCACAAAACCGCGCGGTATGACATGTACTATAGTACGGTTATAAGGAAGGACGATCGAGCGTGCTGCATCCACCGCCCGTCCGATATCATCGTAGCCAATTGTGCGACCCGTAACACCCGCCATGCCCTTACTATTTAAAGATGATATCTGACCTCCGGAGAGGCTGACCAACGCCGAGGTGATCTCATATCCGGATGTACGTTCAGCTTTATCCTTGGCAGCCCCTACCGCCTGGGTTACTCCCTCCATGCTTACCACGCCACCTTTGCGTATTCCTTGCGACGGTACGACCCCCAAACCTATCACCCGCAGATGACCTTCCGTACTTAAATGACCGACTAACGCGCAAACTTTTGTCGTCCCCACATCAATGACGACGAATATTGGTTCATCTGTGCCGATAATGACCGCCACCTAGCCTACCTCTCCACACTAATGTACGAAGCTGACTCGTTCTCTAAGTTGATCATCGCCACCCGTACCCCACGGTCGGATAGTTGCTCAGCAAGAGCACGATATATCCGAATCTTTTGAGTTATGTCGCCTTCATCACCGAAATAAACCTGCCAACCGTTAGTATCCACAAAACCGAGGCCAGATTCACCATCGTATTGAAGCACTTCGATCTCCGGCAATTGAGCGCATAGTAACATCGCCGCGTGCAACACATCAGGAGAAATTACTGGCTCCATCGCCTGTTTACTAATACGCAAGACGGACTCCTCGGTCATAATACGGATTAGACCTGGCCAGGAACCATGCTGGACATAGGCCATTCCATCCGAGCTTAACCACCAGATGCGTCCAGCGTCGTTCCACTCAACCACCGGGTGGCGTTCCTCGAGTTGAATCTCCACCCGATTCGGCCAGCCAAGGCGCACAGTAGCGGTTACCACTTCAGGTAATTGCATTAATCGTTCCACAACCTGCATCGGATTAATCAAGAACACCAGGTTGCCATCCACCTGGGCGATCGAGCGGACCTGAGCCTGACTTAGCAATCTGTTGTTGATCACTGTGGCTCGTTCCACATGAAAATCCGGTGAGGCAAAAGCATACGCCAACCCTAAGATTGTGGCGGCCAGGAGTATGACACTCACCAACCGCGTACCAAGCCTAACCGCAGGCAACGCCGGAAGCCGCGCCTCGACACCTACTCCTGTGGGTAATGCAAAATCATGACGGCGGCGTGGGTGTCGTCTGCGCCTAGGCTTGATCCACTGTTCGCGTGGCGCTGGTTCGACCTCACGCACTAACCTGGCCCGACGTGCCCGCACCCGATCAGCACGCGTGCGCACCGCGCCAAGCACCCGCTCGTTTATCGTCATGTCGCGCCCTCATAGGTGCGCACCAGCCGGTCCTTCTGACCCTGCCGTTCGATCGCCAACTCGATGAGACGATCCAATAACCCAGAATATGACAAACCGCTTGCCTCCCATAACTTGGGATACATGCTGATCTTGGTAAAACCCGGGATGGTGTTGATCTCGTTCATATACAATTTCCCGGTTTCGCGCTCAAGCAGAAAATCTACCCGAGCCATTCCAGCCCCATCAATCGCTTTAAATGCCTGCACCGAAATGCGTTGTACTTCCTCCACTACCTCCTGATCGATCGGGGCTGGAATCAGAAGCTCGGAGGTGCCATCTAGATACTTCGCCCGGTAAGAATAGAATTCATCGCTAGGCAATATCTCTCCTGGAATTGAAGCCAGTGGATCTTCGTTTCCTAGAACGCTTACCTCAATCTCCCTGGCATCAATCCCTTTTTCTACCAACACCCGTCGATCATAGCGTGCGGCCTTTATCAACCCCTCTAGAAGGTCCGAGCGATTGCGACATTTAGTGATCCCAACCGAAGATCCCATATTGGCCGGCTTAGTGAACAACGGGTAGGATCCAACCTGCTCAGCCTGGGTGAAAACTTCATCCGGGTTCTTATCCAACTGAGTAGAAAGCACCAACATCCAGTCAACCACCGGGATGTGATTCGCTCGCATCACGTACTTGAATAAACACTTATCCATCGCGATGGACGACGCCAATACACCAGCGCCGACATAGGGGATGTCAGCCAACTCCATCAAACCTTGCATCGTGCCGTCTTCACCATAAGGTCCATGAAGCACCGGGAAGAGGATGTCTAAACTGTGAAGCATCTCCAGTGCCCGACCCTCTCCCCATCGGAATAGCCTTCTCAATCCTGGTTCTGCGAGGACCGCGACCGGCTCCAGATCTTGGATCTGGTCTTGCTCAAAAGCTTCAAGTACATTCTGTCCACTAAGCCATTGGCCATCGTGGGTGATGCCGATCGGAAGGACATCATATTTCGACCTATCCAATGCTGTCATCACTGAACGTGCGGATAGGAGAGAGATCTCGTGTTCGCCGGAACGACCCCCAAAGAGTAGGCCGAGTTGTAATTTCTTACTCAAGCCGCACCTCCTCCTTGGGTTTGAACAGCGTTTGATTTCATCGACTCCCAATCACCTAGTAGTTCAACCTCCAATTCAAGTGCCACACCAAACTGATTTGCCACCTGCTCCCGCGCGATCTGGATCAGCGACCAGACATCAGCCGCAGTGGCGTCCCCTAAATTAATGAAATAATTTCCGTGCCGCGGGCTGATCTGTGCTCCACCACTACTGGTCCCCTTCAGACCAGCAGCCTCAATCAACCTACCGGCATAATCCCCTGGCGGGTTCTTAAACATTGAGCCCATACTCGCACCCGCAGGCTGAGTGAGTTTACGTTGAGCTACAAATACGTTCATTTTGGCATTGGTTTCTTCAAGTGTAGCGGGCTCCATCCGGAGTGTAGCCCTCAACACCACCGCCTGACCTGGATGCCGCTTGAGCCAACTATCGCGATAGGCATATTCCAGACGGTCAACCGGCCAATGCTCCACGTCACCATTACGTTGCAAGATATCGGCCACCTCAAGCACACCAGCCATGTCGCCGTTATACGCGCCAGCGTTCTCAGTAATTGCTCCTCCAAGCGTCCCGGGAATGCTCACTGCCCATTCCAACCCGGTCCAACCCCTCTCGACCGCACGTCGGGCAATATTGGCTAACATCGCCCCAGATTCCGCCTCCAGCCGCAATCCATGAGCAGCTTCCCAGAAGCGAAACTCATTTGCCCGATTCAGCATCACAACACCACGAACTCCACTGTCCGCTACCAGGACGTTCGAACCACCACCCAACACTCTGAAAGCAATTTCCATATCCCACAAAGTCCGAGCTGCGTTCGCCAGTTGATCGGATGAGGATACAACGATCAGAAAATCGGCTGGACCACCAATGTGCGCTGATGTATAGCGAGCCAGCGGTATATTCTCAAGCAAGCCCTCATCAAAAGAACGTCGAAGCGCCTTAACCTTGGCGGAGGGAATGGGATAATCCATTAGAGTCGACGTACCCTCTCAATGATCCTGTCCAGCAACTCGCGCTCTGGAAAATCGTAATAAGGCATGGCGATTGAACTTAATCGCCCTTGCCCCCCAGCTCTCTTGGCTGCCAGACGCAACCTGAGTTGCATACGACGGTCTATTCTAAAGACTTGTTTTGTTTTCCTAGCCATCTCTAAGCTCTCCTTCCCTGGATGCTAACCCTTGTAACAACAACTGACCGACCTGGTTACCGTCGCCAGCGCTCATGGTGATAACTACAGATCCTGGACCTACCTGTTGCACAAGGTACTCTGCAGCCTGGGGCAACTGCTCAAAGAACTTCACATCACTATGGGCGATGCGATCAGCTACTACCCGACCAGTCAGGGACGGATCTGGTTCTTCTCGGGCAGCGAAAATCTCGGTCAGGATGACATGATCAGCCTGGGTAAATGATTTAGTAAAGTCATCAAGAAAGGCCCGAATCCGTGAATAAGTGTGAGGTTGAAATACAGCCCACAACGTCGCTTCAGGGAAGCGCTGCCGGGCTGCACTCAGCGTGGCTTTGATCTCGGAAGGATGATGGGCGTAGTCATCGACCACAATTACCCCAGCCGCCTCACCGACAATTTGAAACCGGCGATCCGCCCCATGGAAATCAGATAGCACATCGCGGGCGATTTTAAAATCCACCCCCAGGTAATTGCTGACCGCTAGTGCGGCAAGCACATTGAGTACATTGTGTTCCCCCGGCAAACGAGTTCGAACCAGACCCAGAGTTTCCTCTTTATACAGCACGAGAAAATCCGATCCACCCGCTGAGTTGGAGCTTATCTCCTCAGCTCTCCATGTCGATCCCTCAGTCAGTCCATAGGTCTCTCGTGGCAACCCAGCCGGTGCAAGCGAGGCAGCCCCTGGATCATCGAGACAAACAATAAGTAAGTCCTCCACCTGACGGGTGAAAGACTCGAAGGCATGCTGGAAGTCGTCGGGTGTTGGGTAGCAGTCGGGGTGATCGTGTTCTACATTAGTGACCACCGCCACACTGGGGCGTAAACCGAGAAACGTCCGATCATACTCATCGGCTTCGATCACGAAGTGCGGTCCACCACCCGCATGTGCATTGGTACCGAAATCACTTAGCATCCCACCAATGACGAAACTGGGGGACAAACCGGCGGCATTCAACAGCCAGGTGATCAACCCGCTGGTAGTCGTCTTACCGTGGGTCCCAGCTACAGCGATGGTCTGACTGCTCGCGGTTAATTCGCCGAGGAATGCCGCTCGATGCAGAATTTGGATTCTAGCTCGCCGCGCCGCCTGCAACTCAACATTGTCGTCAGGTACTGCTGACGAAGCGACAATGATGTCTGCATCAGCGATATTCTCTGCTCGATGACCATAGCTTATTAACACGCCATCGCTCTCGAGTGCTTGAGAGTAAACCGAAGTAGTAAGATCTGAACCTGTCACTTTTTCACCTCGTTCGTGTAAGATCCGAGCAATTGCCGATAGACCGGCCCCTCCAATACCAACAAAATGAACATGTCGCTTCATACAAACACCACAAGAATGACAACGAAAACCACTCCCACGGCAAAGTAAATATGGGGGATAGGCAACAAACTGGGTGGTAGCCACTTCACCACCTCCCCATAATCCTTCACCAGCTCATCCCACCCCCCCATCGAGGTGACGATGAGGTCGGTCGGGTACTGCGCATCATGTAAGAAAAACCATAGGGAGCCTATCAGCAGGTAGCCATTGAGGCCTCCAAGAATGATGCCCAGTATTGTGTCCTGAAGACGCTCCCGGGCCACCTTAGGCCCCAAGGCTCTTATGCGAGGTGTCTCATAACCGAAAAACGCCAATAAAATTATGATCACGGTTCGAGTGATGAACCTCGTATCAGGCTCTATGGTCAGGGCATTGTGAAATGGCGGAATGAAATTCTCAAGGATGTTGATCAGGAACAATGCCAACATA
>JAUVOZ010000167.1 GCA_030598885.1 Anaerolineae bacterium
ACCAGGGTACGTTAACCAAAGGTTCGAAGGTTGTGCCGGCTAGTGATATTCCCTCAGCCGTCAATCGAATCATTTATGAATTACCATAAGTGAAAAGCCAATTGACCGATTTTTCAAATCACTCCTTTCTATCTTTGAACACAAACTTATGAAAAAGCCCGAGCGTTAGTATCCTTGTAGGATTACCGGCAAGAAGTCTTTCCCGTGGGTTAAGCACTTGATTTTTTTGGATTGAGCCTCGGTCGACTGATCACCGGGGTGAGGTAGGTTACCCGATTCCCTGGCTTTACTTCGAACAACTGTTTGCCGACTGCTGTGCGAGCCATCTTGGGTGCATCTGAAAAGCGCACTGAGCGAGCAGCTCCTTTGGCAAGGTGGATCACTGCTCGGTTGGATGGATGGCCAATAGCAGCACCCACCAGGTGCACATCTTCTCCTGATTTCCAGGCTAACACACCCTTGCCATGGCGTCCTTGTCGAGGGAATTTGTTGAGCGCACTTCGCTTTGCGAGTCCGTCCTCGGTCAGCAGTAGAAGATCACCACCGGGGACAGCCAAGCCCATTCCCACAACCCGACTTTGTGGATCATCGAGCCGAATGCCACGCACGCCGCTAGCAGCAAACCCCATCGGGCGGACATCCGTCTCAGGGAAGCGGATCGCCATTCCCGTGCTGGTAATCAGGCAAATGTCATCCTTACCTCTGGTAAGGTGAATCCAACCAAGGACGTCTGTGTCGGCGATCTTGATGGCCTGAAATGCCTTAGCTGAAGGACCCGGGAAGACATGCCGGCTGGTCTTCTTGACCATGCCGTTGACCGTACCAAGAATCAAGAAACCCTCGTCCGTATTTTTTTTCGTTTGCCCAAGAGGCAGGGCAATTCCAGCAACGATTTCAGCCTCTGGATCAAAGGGGGTAGCTGCGGTGACTAAGATCCCCTCCGTTGAACTATTACCTTCTGGGAGAGTATGGACGGCGACTGCCACGGCCGACCCTCGTGTATCGAAAAGGTAAAGGGTATCCCGCACATTAGCCCCTATTATCAAACGCGGTGCATTACGAACGGAGAGGCGTGGGAGGCGAGCGGTGGGTGTGCGCCAGATCAGGTTATCACGCGAGATTACTACCCAAGTTTCCTTGGTTGGTGCTAGATCGGTTGCAGTCAATATAGGTTGAGTGCGTTTGCCCTTGGTTCTCTTGATAATCTGAGTTCTTCGGCGGTCACCATAGTGTGATTTATTCCGAGATAGTTCTTCGGCGATATGCAATCGCATTTTCTTCTTTGAACGTAGCAGTCCCTCAAGTTCAGTTATACGCGCGCGCACCTCTTTATATTCCTGGTCGATTTTCTTGCGTTCGAGATTCGATAACCGACGTAATGGCATGTCCAGGATGGCATTTGCCTGGATCTCGCTTAACTTTAGACGACGTTGTAGACGATTACGTGCCTGGTCGGCATCCTTGGATGTACGGATCATCTGAACGACCTGATCTAGATTCTTAAGCGCCACCCGAAGACCGATTAGAATATGTTCACGCTCCTGGGCCCGGGCTAGATCATACTCACTACGGCGTTGAAGCACCTCGAGCCTGTGATCTAGATAGATTCGTAGAGACTGTTTCAGACCAAGCAAACGTGGCTCGCCGTTTACCAGAGCTAGCAATATCACACTGAAGGTTGTCTGCATTAGTGTGCGGCGGTATAGCTCGGCAAGCACCTTCTCCGGTTTGGCTGTCTTTAACAACTCAATCACGATGCGCATTCCATGTCGATCGGATTCGTCGCGTAGATCGGACAAACCTACCAACTGGCCTGCGCGAGCAAGCTCAGCGATGCGTCCGATTAGGTTGGATTTGTTGGTCTGGTATGGCAATTCGGTAATGATTATGCGCGAACGCCCGCGCCCCATCTCCTCGATATGAACCCGAGCTTGGACGGTGATCTTACCCCGCCCGGTACCGTAGGCTGCGGTCAATCCCTCGCCTGTACCTTTATCGTGCAGGATGATACCGCCGGTGGGAAAGTCTGGTCCCTGAATGAATTTCATCAGGTCGTCGAGGCTGATTGACTCTAGGTTGGACCAATTCTCCAGCATGTAGATAAGCGCATCGCACACCTCGTTCATGTTGTGAGGGGGGACTGAAGTCGCCATACCTACTGCAATTCCGGTGGATCCGTTGATGAGCAGGTTCGGGATGCCAGCCGGGAGCACGGTTGGCTCCTGGAGTGATCCATCGAAGTTGTCAATGAGGTCTACGGTGTTTTTTTCAAGATCAGCCAACATATCTGTTGCCAGCGGGTTCATGCGAGCTTCGGTGTAACGCATAGCTGCTGGTGGATCACCATCAACCGAACCGAAGTTGCCTTGGCCATCGATCAAGGGGTAGCGCATTGAGAAATCCTGAGCCATGCGGGCCATAGCATCGTAGACGGCCATATCGCCGTGCGGATGGTATTTACCGAGCACTTCGCCGACAATGCGTGCGGATTTCTTGAAACCCATGTCAGGACGGATGCCCATGGCATGCATTGCGTATAAGATGCGGCGGTGAACGGGCTTTAAACCATCGCGAGCGTCGGGCAAGGCGCGGGCTACAATCACGCTCATGGCATAGTCCAAATAGGATTGCTGCATCTCATCGTTGATATCGATCAGACGAACAAGACCAATTTCCATGTATCACCTCAAAGGGAAAATCTGGTTGACGAGAGTATAATAAGGGGTCTAGCGGTGGGCGTCAATTGTGGATGGGCTTGGTGGGAAATCACCACCCTTGCAGGGTGTACACCTCTATGCTAGAATACGTTGGTTGGGTCTCAGATTGAGTGGTTTTCTGGAAAAGTGGGTTTCCCCCCACTTTTTTCTACATATGCCCCACCCAACAACGACCTGACAGAGGAAGCAAGCAGATGAAGAGTGAATTTGCCCTTGCATTTAACGAGATCGCCGAGCGCTTCGGCCTCCCGCAAGATACTGTGATGGAGGCTGTGGAAGCGATGATGATCTCCGCTTATCGCCGCTCGGTATACGCCTCCAGTGCGCAAACAGTCGAGGTCAAGATCGACCCCGAGACTGGCACAGTACAGGTGTACGCTGAGAAAGAAGTTGTCGAGACGGTCGAAAACCCTTCGACTGAGGTCTCTATGAAAGAAGCTCGGAAGGTCGAACCCGAGGCAGAGTTGGGGGGCGTGATTATGGTTGAATCGACGCCCAAGGACTTTGGTCGGGTGGCGGCACAAACAGCCAAACAAGTGATCTTACAACGCCTGAGGGAGGCTGAGCGCGAGGCGCAGTACGCGGAATTTATTGAACGCGAAGGCGACATGGTCCATGGTACGGTGCATTCCATCACACCGCAGGCTGTGACAGTGGGGTTGCTGGGTCGAGCGGAAGCGATCCTGCCTAGAAATCAACAGATACCAGGCGAGCGGTTTCGGGTTCGTGATCGCATCCGCGTCTATGTGTTGGAGGTGCGTAAATCCTCGCGCGGTCCAGTAATCGTCACTTCACGCACACATCCTGCCATGCTTCGACGCTTATTAGAAATGGAGGTACCGGAAATTAGCCAGGGGTTGGTGGAGATAAAAGCCATCGCCCGTGAAGCCGGCAGGCGGGCCAAAGTTGCCGTTGCGGCGTTGCGGGAAGGGGTTGATCCGGTGGGCGCGTGTGTCGGCATGCGCGGGGTACGAATTCAATCGATTGTACGTGATTTGAATGACGAGAAGATTGACGTGATCGAGTGGAACCCCGATCTGGCAACCTTTGTCGCAAAAGCGTTAAGCCCGGCGCGTGTCTCGGGGGTTTATTTAGACGAGAGACCCGATTATGGCAAAACGGCCTTGGTCATTGTGCCGGAGGATCAGCTTAGTCTGGCCATCGGACGGGCAGGGGTGAATGCTCGGTTAGCCGCTAAGCTAACCGGCTGGCGGATCGACATTAAAAGCCTCACCGAGTCGGCGGTTGACCTACTAAATCTTCTGACGTCGGACGCGTCATATGCCGATATGGCCACAAGCGAGGCGGACACGATCTTGCAGGTGGAAAGTGTAATGACTAAGAAGGCTGAGAATCGACCGGTAACCCCGGAGGAATATCAAACCATGAGAGGTTTCGTCGATCGGGTCCAGCTAGAAATTATTGCCCGGCGCGACGCCAAGCG
>JAUVOZ010000196.1 GCA_030598885.1 Anaerolineae bacterium
CATTAAATCAGACCAATTCCTCTTCGAGCTCTTCAATCCCATATACGCCAGCTTTCAGAACTTTAAGCGACAGTAGCGCACACTTGAGTCGGACCGGCCCTAGTTCGATTCCCAGCATCTCTAGGATGTCTTCTTTGCCCAATGCCTTGATCTCATCCAGCGTTTTCCCAACCACAAATTCAACCAACAAATCAGCTGAAGCCAGGGAGATAGCGCAGCCGGCGCCGGAAAAGGCGGCCTCGGTGATATGATCGTCGCCATCCACCCGCAGGTCGATCCGGATCTGGTCACCACACAATGGATTATCGTCTTCATAGGAATAATCATGCGGGTCGAGAGTACCCCGCATGAGAGGATGTTTATAGCGATCGATGATCTGTTCCCGATAAAGGTCGTCCATTACACTTATCCCGCTCCCTGATACTTATCCCCCCTCTCTCCAATCCGTCCCCTAGCTGAATATCTCCTTCACCTTATACAAACCCTCGACCAACTGGTCGATCTCCTCTGAGGTATTGTACAGGTAGAACGAAGCGCGAGTAGTCGCTGGCAGGTTGAACCTTTCGTGGATTGGCATAGCGCAATGGTTACCGGCGCGCACTGCGATACCCCGATCATCGAGGATCTGGGCAACATCATGTGGGTGCACACCCTCGAACGTGAAAGAGGCCACACCGCCACGATGCTCTGCGCTAGGTCCGTAAACCCGCACACCAGGTATTTCTTCCAGGCGATCAAGCGCTCTGGCGATCAAATTATGTTCGTGTTGGCGGACGGCCTGCATACTGACCGAACTTAAATAATCGACTGCCGCACCAAGACCGATAACCTGAGCGATGGGTGGCGTACCCGCTTCAAATTTATAAGGGAGATCGTTAGTCGTGAAGGAGTCCAGTCGGACTCGCTTGATCATATCACCGCCCCCCTGGAAAGGAGGCATTGCATCCAACAACTCCTCACGACCGTAGAGGACTCCGATACCGGTTGGACCGCACATCTTATGACCGGAGAACGCAAAAAAATCAACCCCGAGATCCGAGATGTCCACCGGTAGGTGAGGAACGGACTGCGCCGCATCAACTAAAACAATTGCCCCCGCCTGGTGGGCCATTTGGGTCATCTTTTTCACCGGGTTGATCGTCCCCAGCATATTGGACATATGGGTGAAGGCGACCAACCGGGGACAGTCTTCGAGTAAGTCGTTATAGGCTTCTAGATCGAGTAATCCATCCTCGGTGACCGGGATGTAAGCCAGGCGTAATTCGCGTTCCGCGGCCAACATCTGCCATGGAACCAAGTTGGAGTGGTGCTCCATTTCGGTAAGCAGGATCAGGTCTCCCCGCTTGAGGTTGGCTCGACCCCATGAGTGAGCTACCAAGTTGATCGCTTCTGTTGCATTGCGGGTGAAGATCACCTGGCGGGGCGATGGCGCACCAATGAAATCGGCTACTCGCTGCCGAGCAGCCTCGAAGGCTTCAGTGGCTTCCTCCGACAGACGATGGATCCCACGATGGATGTTAGCGTTCTGGTTCTGGTAAAAAGAGGTCACCGCCTCAATCATCTGACGCGGTTTCTGTGTGGTCGCGGCGGAGTCGAGGTAGATCAAGGGCACTCCAGGACGTATCTCCCGCGACAAGATAGGAAAATCAGCTCGAATACTATCAACATCTAACACAGCAAGTTCAGAACCAGTGGTCATTACCAGCCTCCACCCTTCATTTCGGTCGCGACCGAGAACGGCGTCTGGTCACCGGTCGTATTTTGTCGCTATTTTGTAAGGTCCAAAGGACTCGGTCTGGGATCATCCAGCCGTTGGTTAGGTAAACATCCTCAACGAACTGAACGGCGACCATCTTCCTATCCGCTTGTACCACTACCCCTCCAAGCCAGTCGCGAATGCGTTCGTCATTATTGTTATGATCGCAGTAGACTTCAACCCGATCACCCGTTTTAAAGGGTTTTTTCCGGATTCGGCCCACTCCCGTCGGATTGATACTGATCTTGGTCACTGTCTCTCCCGAGGAGAATACAAGGCAAGCTCGTTCGCCTGCCGTCGGTTACATTTTACCTTGCTTTTCGTCTATCAAGCGCTGAAAGCGATCTCGGACACCTTCGAAGGGAATGCGTTCCTTGATCGGTGTGAAGAAGCCATCAATGACTATCCGTTCCGCCTCTCTACGGGGCAGGCCACGCGACATGAGGTAGAAAATTGGTTCATCTTCTAACTGCCCAACCGTCGCACCGTGGGTACAACGGACATCGTTAGCCAGGATCTCGAGTCCTGGGATTGAATCAGCTCGAGCCTGTTTACTCAAGATCAAATTACGGTTCGCTTGATAGCCATCCGTCAGCTGTGCATCGGGCGCGACGTGAATCATCCCTTGCCACACCGAGCGGCTTCGATCCAATAGCGCACCTTTGAAAAGCAAGTCGCTGGTGGTACGCGGCGCCAAGTGGTTCTGCTGGGTATCGTGATCCAAGTGTTGAACCCCATCGGCAAAGTAGAAGGCTGTCATTCGGCCATCAGCCCCCTCACCCAAGAGTGTAATCTCACTGAAGTTTTTTGTCAGGTGGCTACCTACACCGCCGTAGATCCAATCCATACGTGCATCGCGGCCTACATGCGCTCGTTCATGGGTGAAATTCCATACATGCTGACCCAGACTTTGGACTTCGATGAATGTTAACTTGGCACCATCTTCGACATGCATCTCGACAATTCCTGCGTGCACCGATTGACCACTAGGTGCGGTTGGCGAAGCGTTTTCGTGTACGTAGGTTACCGAAGCCCCTTTCCCAACAATCAGCAGTAGGCGACTGAAATACGCCGCCTGCGAGCCGGGAGCCCAAAATATCGAGTGCATCGGCTGCTTAACCTCGACCCCTGGAGGAACATAAAGCAATACCCCATTCTCACTCATGGTCGCAGCCAGTGCTGAGAACTTGCCCTCATCGTCAGGGATCACCGTTCCTAGGTGGGTTTTCAGCAGGCCATCATGCTCCCGCACCGCCGTAGCCCAATCCACAGCGATAACCCCATTTTCTGCCAGCTTTTGGTCACCCTCTATGATGGAAGGAAATCCTGGGCGTAAGATGAGCAGCCAGCCGTGCTCGTCGCTTGTCAATGGCTTGAGCAGCTCCGGATCCACCGGGATATCCTCCGCCGGCTTCAACACCATTTCGTCAGCTGGTAGACTACGGATATCGGTACGTCGCCAAGGCTCATCCTTCCGGCTTGGCATCGGTATAGAGCGATACGCCTGCCAAGCCTCCCAGCGACGTTCTGCCAGCCACGTGGGTTCTGACAAACGTTTCGATACGCTGGTCACATCGGATTCGGTGAAGGGGAATTCAG
>JAUVOZ010000061.1 GCA_030598885.1 Anaerolineae bacterium
CACTGAGGGTTGTGATGGCTGGGTTAAGTAATTGGCAGCCACCACCAGGATGGACTTGCATTCGGGCAATATCAAGCGCGGATCAGCCCTCCGTTGGAGTGCACGTTCGCTCGCCAGGTAAGCCATGCCACCGTGTCGGCCGGCTGTTAACCAGTGTCGGTAGACATCGAGGTGAGGTGGTGGAGAAGGTTCGGTGACGCCGACCAGATCGAAGCCAAGGCGATGGGCTTCGGTTTTAATGCTGGCGGTAAGCTCTTGAGTGTTTATTGCAGACATTTTTATAAAATAGGCCTTGCTTCACAATCACCGCATTTTGTGTGTAAAGGATTATAGCTGTAGTTTATTGGTTTATGCGGGGGTTATCTCATATGACGGATATAAATAGTAGGGGCACGTGGGCCGGGGAAATCACCCGGCATCTTCGACCGTGCGCCCCTACGCATAGATGATTATATTAGGATTGCTGATACTTTATTCTTTCGCGAGGTACTCGTCGATTGCCGCAGCAGCCTTACGACCAGCGATCATGGCGGTTGCCACCAGGTCGGGACCGGTAACCGCATCACCACCGGCGAAGATGCCAGGACGGGAGGTGGCCCCTGTGTCGGGATCGGCAACGATCAATCCCCATTTGTGCGTCTCGAGATTAGGGGTAGTATCTCCGATGATTGGGTCGGGCCAATAGCCGAGGGCCAGGATCACAGTATCGGCCTCAACTGTAAAATTTGAGCCCTCAATTGGGATGGGGCGTCGGCGGCCGCTATCATCATGCTCGCCTAGTTCACATTGTAGACATTCCACCGCGCTCACCCGTCCACTAGGTCCAGCAATATATCGGATCGGTTGAGTAAGGAAGCGGTATTTGGCGCCCTCTTCCCGGGCTAACTCGCGGTCCTTCTTGCCACCTGGCATCTCGGCTTCAGTACGTCGATAGAGGCAGGTGACATCCTCAGCCCCCAACCTCAGCGCGCTGCGCAGGCAGTCGGAGGCGGTGTCGCCGCCGCCGATGACGGCCACCCGGCGCCCAACTTCCGGCTTTGTACTCATGTCAGGTGGGAGATAGTCGGGATCAACGTTGGCTCGGATGAGGAACTCAGTGGCTTGATAAACTCCTGGTAAGTCTATGCCAGGGACGTCCATTTTGGCATCGACGAGTGTCCCCACGCCCACGAAAACGGCTTGATGGCCATCCTCAAACAGGTTATCTATCGTTTTACTTTCACCGATACGTGTGTTGGTAATGAAACTTACTCCGGCGCGCTCGAGGTCGCCGATTACTGCTTGGACGATATCCTTAGGCAACTTGAAATTTGGGATGCCATAGAGCAGCAGACCACCGAGTGTAGGAGCAGCTTCATAGATGGTCACATTGTGTCCCTTTTGGACAAGTTGCTCAGCGCAAGACAGGCCGGAAGGACCTGAGCCGACAATAGCAACTTGCTTTCCAGTAGGAGCGCCAACCGGGATCTCAACCTTGCCGTGCTGGCGCTGATAGTCGGTGACGAACACCTCCAGCGCCCCGGTTATAACCGGCTCACCACGTTTGTCCCGCGGGCATGCACCCCGGCAAAGGGCTTCGTGTGGGCACACCCGCCCGCATATTTCAGGCATCGAGCTTGTCTGGCGGTATATTTCGGCTGCACCGATGAAGTCGCCTTGCTCGATAAGCCACATTGCGGCTGGGATATTGTTCTGGACAAGACATGCTTTGAAGCAGGGAGCAGGGTCGGGGCAATGGATGCACCGCTCAGCTGCACGGCGTGCCTCCTCTGGTGTAAGCTGGATAAAGGTGGGTTCGAAATCCTTAACCCGCTCCTCAACCGGTCGTGCCTTCAGGTCCTCGAAGGGGATTTTCATCCGAGCTTTGCGATCGACAACAGGTTCCTCGCTGGGATTGGCCTGCATAACTGCGCCTCCGTAGGTTGATACCACCGATCATACAGACCAAAGTAGTTCCTTATCAGTCGAAAATGTCACGCTCCCTTATGACGGTTGTCACCAACCGGGAATAAATTATTCCTGGTAAGGTAGAATACTCATCGTCATGGGTGAAACTTTCTCAGGGGTTGTACGTGTCAAATAGTAGAGGACCTGGCTTCGAAGAAGCTGATTTGGTTCGTGATGCGCAAGCTGGCGACTCGGCAGCGTTTGATTTACTGGTCGAACGGTACACGCCGCACATTTACCGAGTCGTCCGTCGATTGGCTAGCGATCAGAATGAAGCCGAGGTAATCGTCCAAGAAGCCTGGTTGCGTGCCTGGCGGGCTATACCTCGTTATGTCGCCGACCGTCCGCTGAGCCCTTGGTTGGTTCGTATCGCGATCAATGTGGCCCGCGACCGATGGCGCAAGAAAACGCCACTTGATTTCACCGATCTGGGTGGCGAAGAGATCGTCTTACTTGATCCTATGCCAGGTCCTGAGGAACAATTTTCTCGTAAGGAGGCACTCGAGCGGTTAGCTCGTGGGGTGGAAAAACTCAGACCGGAATATCGAATGGTGATCGCGCTACGCTATGACGCCGGTCTTTCATATAAACAAATCGCAAGCGCATTGGAAATCCCGTTGAACACCGTGCGTACATATCTGCGCCGAGCTAAATCTGTCCTGCGGCTTTGGATGGAGGCTGAAGATGGCTGATTGGCTGGATGAGTTACTGGAAGTCATACCCGTCGAACCCTATCCCCCCGACCTTGTGGCGCAGGTTCAAACCCGTCTAGCGAACTCGCGGCGATGGTCGAGATGGGCTCGGAATGGAGTGAGGTTGGTGATGGTAATGGCGGGCGTCCTAGGTTTATGGCTACTCATGCCAAAGGTGGAGATACTGCTATCGGCTGTTTCATCCATTTCTCTCGGTAGGCTTGAGGAATGGTTGAGTGCCGTGATGCGTTCTCCGAGTGACGCATTGTTGGACTTATCCCAAATTGCCGTCACCTGGGTGTCTCAACTTGCTGCTGGTCTGGAGGCTGAATTGGTACTGGCTCTAGGTTTACTGGCAATACCC
This sequence comes from Anaerolineae bacterium, assembly GCA_030598885.1. Taxonomy (GTDB): domain Bacteria; phylum Chloroflexota; class Anaerolineae; order Anaerolineales; family E44-bin32; genus DUEZ01. The sequence continues at coordinate 3,004 of JAUVOZ010000061.1, forward strand.
GCGTTGTATGGCGTTATCTCTTTGTTATCAAGTGGGATATCGCAGGAGGAAGCAATCATATGAAGCGATGGCGTATGATGATCATTATCATTGCCCTGGCCGCGGTGTTGATCATGTTCGTCTCAGCACTGCTCGGCGATTTAACTTGGTGGAGCCGCCCGTTAGTATCAAGGACTATGGTTCAATCTCCGCATCGCGCTTGGCGTCTTGCTTTGGTTAAGGATGCTGGCGTACGGGTTAATTTCTCCGTGTTACTAGCCGGTTTGGTTACCCAATTTATGGCCGGGGTGTTGGTTCTCTATCTCGTTCCCCGTCAGGTGCACCACATGGCTCACGCGATAGCGATTGGGTGGCGACAATTGTTGAGATACTTAGCAATCGGAATCCTGTTAGCTATTGTGATGGCAGTGGTAGGGTTGCTCTCAATATTGGCGCTGCACACTATGCCTCTGCTTATCGTCCTATCGATGGTTTTTTTCCTGGCTTCCCTGGGCGGGGTGGTGGCTCTTACCTACCAACTTGGTCGGGGATTGCTCTCTCAGGCTGGATGGTCAGAAGGATCACCACTTACTTCACTTGCGCTGGGGACAACGATCTTCTACGCTATCACCCGCATTCCGTTCTTTGGCTGGTTTGCCCTGGTCTTGCTGTGGCTCACTGGAGCGGGTGTGGCAGTCGCCACACGCCTGGGGAGTGGTAAACCCTGGTCGATACTCCCTCTAATGGAGGATTCGTAAACATGAAACGTTGGTTCGTGATCCCGATCGTAATTGTAGTTCTCGTAGGCGGATACTTTGCCATTCAGGCATATCGCCAATCTCAACAGGAAAGCTCGATATCTGATCTACAGACGGCGGTGGCAGCCACTGGAGCGCTTACCGCAAGTGTTGGGGCGACGGGGAAGGTGAGCGCCAATCAATCCGCGGTGCTGACTTTCCAGACAAGCGGCATGGTCGAGATGTTGAATGTCGCACTGGGTGACTATGTGCATGATGGTGAGTTCCTAGCCAGCCTAGAACATACCTCGCTTACAACTCAGGTCATTTTGGCCCAGGCAGACTTGGTGGCAGCTCAACAGATGCTGGATGACTTGTTGTATTCAGAGCAAGCTCGCGCCATGGCCCAGAGAGCGCTAGCTCAGGCTCAGGACGATCTGAAAGATGCTAATTACATGCTCACTGTGCGACAACAGGGCAATCGGGCTAGTCAGGATACTCTGGACGAAGCACGAGCTAATCTGATCTTGGCAGAGAATGGGGTAGACCGCGCGAAAGCGAAATATGACAGTTTGTCCGGGCGTTCAGAAGATGATCCTTCGCGCGCTCTGGCTCTCTCCAACCTCGTTTCCGCACGTAGGAACCGCGATTCGATACAGAGGAATTTGAATTGGTATACCGGTCATCCTACGGAGACCGAGCAAGCTTTGTTGGATGCCGATGTGGCTCTGGCCGAGGCGCAACTGGCAGACGCTGAGCGGGAATGGAATCGGCTGAAGGATGGACCCGATCCGGATGATATCGCCGTGGCTGAGGTGCGCATCGCTGCTGCGGAGGCAAATATTAAGTTATCCCGGATCGCTGCGCCATTCGCTGGGACGATCACCTCGGTAGAGATCAAACCGGGGGATCAGGTTACCCCAGGGACGTTAGCGTTTGGATTGGCGGATTTGTCTCGCCTGCTGGTGGATGTAGAGGTCTCAGAGATCGATGTTAACCGAGTCCAACTCGGGCAGCCGGTGATGCTAAACTTTGACGCGGTGCTCGACCGCACATACCAAGGCGAAGTGGTCGAGATTGGTCTGACTGGCATGATCGTCCAGGGGGTGGTCAATTTCAAGGTAGTCGTCGAGTTACATGATCTTGATGAAGCGATCAAGCCGGGAATGACGGCAGCAGTTAACATCGTCGTAAGCCAAATCGAGGGTGTGTTGCTGATTCCCAATCGAGCAGTGCGAGTGCAAGATGGCGAGCGGGTGGTATATGTGCTGCGGGAAGGGATGCTCGAGCCGGTGAAGGTCAGGTTAGGCGTCTCCTCCGAGACGCACAGTGAGGTGATCGAAAGTAGGCTGAGGGAGGGCGACCTGATCGTGCTCAACCCGCCGGCGGTGTTCGACATGACCGGGCGGCCAGGCTTTATGGGGCACTGACCATGAGTGAATGGTTAATTGAGGCTGAGGATCTGACCAAGGTCTATCTCATGGGAGAGATAGAGGTGCATGCTTTGAGAGGTGTCTCGCTACGTATTGCGCCTGGAGAGGTGATCTCCATCATGGGACCCTCAGGTTCAGGCAAGAGCACATTGATGAATATCATTGGCTGTCTTGACCGTCCAACAAATGGCACCTACCACTTGAAGGGACAACTGATATACGATCTAAGCGACGATCAGCTGGCGGAGATCCGCAATCGAATGGTGGGATTCGTATTTCAGACGTTCAACCTGCTCGGCCGGCAGACTGCCTTGACAAATGTAGAACTTCCCATGAGGTACGCGGGGGTGACCAATGGTCGGCGAAAGCGAGCCATCGAGGCACTGAAGGCAGTAGGTCTGGGGGACCGAATCCGTCATCGACCAAATGAGCTGTCAGGTGGGGAGCAGCAGCGGGTAGCAATCGCCCGGTCGCTGGTCAACAACCCAGCGATCATTCTGGCTGATGAGCCGACGGGAAACCTGGACTCGAAGTCAGGCGAGGAAGTGATGAATATCCTTCTTGGTCTGAACGAGAAGCATGGAACGACGCTGGTGTTCGTCACCCACGATCCGGAAATCGCAGTCCACACACAGCGGGTGATCATGCTTAAGGATGGACGTGAAGTAGGATAGGGATCAGGGAAAAGGGAATAGGGATCAGGCACTGCCAGTGAGAGTCCAGATCCCTGATCCCAGGAGAGACTATGGAACTCTGGCAGAACATTCTCGAGGCCTTAGATAGCCTCATGAGCAATAAAGTTCGGTCGGGCTTGACCGTACTGGGGATCGTGATCGGAGTTGGGTCGGTGATCGCCATGTTGGCGATTGGTACTGGCGCCCAGAACACGATCACTGGCTCGATCAGCGATATCGGAACCAACTTGCTTTTTGTCATGCGGGGGAGTGTAAGCGAAGAATTGCGCAATCCTAAGCCGCTTACTCTGGGGGATGCTCAGGCAATTGAAGATCCCTTCGCCGCGCCTTCGGTGGTCGGCGTTGCTCCTATGATTCAGGGTACGGTAGAGGTCGGTTATGCTGGGGAGAGCTCTTTCACCCAAGGAATTGGGGTCACAGTAGATTATCAGTCAGTGCGTAATGTCGATTTGTTGGAGGGTGAATTCATCAGCGATGTCCACATGCTGGGCCGGTCGGCGGTAGCTATCCTGGGACCGGATGTGGCCGAGGCGCTATTCGGTCGTGTAGAAGGGGTGGTGGGCGAGACATTTCGTATCGAGGGACAGCCATTCAGAGTGATCGGGGTGAAGAGTCCCGAGGGAGGCTCTGGGTTCCAAAACCCGGATGACCAGGTGCTGATTCCGATGACAACCGCGCAAACACGTTTGTTGCGTCGATCACGCGACGCGGTGGATGTGATCCTCGTCCAGGCCCTCAGTGCTGAGAGCGTGACATCGGCCAACGAGGAGATCGCGGCGGTCCTGCGCGCACGGCATCGGACGCCAATCGGAGAGGATGACTTCACCATTTTAACTCAGGAGGACTTCCTTGAGACCGCCCGCAGTATCACTAATGTGTTGACTATTTTCCTGGGGGGAATCGCCGGAATATCGCTCCTTGTGGGTGGGATTGGCATCATGAATATTATGCTGGTTTCGGTGACTGAGCGTACGCGTGAGATCGGCTTACGCAAGGCGGTTGGCGCCCGTAAGCGAGACATCATGCTCCAATTCCTTACTGAGTCGGCATTGTTGAGCATGATTGGGGGACTGATTGGGATCGCCCTCGGCTGGGGTCTTTCCCAAATGGTGGGAGCGATCGCAGCCGCCTCGGACGCCGATTTATATCCCGCCATCGGCCTGGACGCGGTGCTTCTGGCGACGCTCTTCTCCACCGCGGTCGGGTTGTTCTTCGGTCTCTATCCCGCCAAACGCGCGGCAGACCTGGAGCCGGTGGAGGCACTGCGGTATGAGTGAATGTTGACTGAATCTCGCGATGGTAACTTTTCCTTGCCAATCATCGTTAAGTTGGAGAAATACATGCATTGGAATAGATCTACCTTTAAATATATATCAATCCATCATGGGCAAGAGATGAACAAGCGGTTCACCCGTCGGAACTTGGTCTTTTTCCTTCTGATGATACTCATAGTAACTTCTTGTGCTATGCCGGTAGCACAGCATGGGGTATTGTCGCCGCCGGCTGACACAGTTCCTACAATCGGAGTTAAGCCCTCACCGACTGTCCCTCCAATTCCGACCGAGACGAAGATAGTTGTCCCTACGGCTACCCTCGTTCCGACTAATACGCCGGAAGTCATCGGGTTGGGCAATATTCTTGAGGTGGTTCCACTAGGCACTCTGGTCGGGCATACGGGTGAGGTGACCGATGTTACTTTCTCGCCGAATGGTGAGTTAGTCGCCTCGAGCTCAACCGATGGCACGGTTCGTCTATGGCGAATCAGCGATGGCAGCCTGCTTTACGTCCTGGAGGGCCATACAAATTACGTCCGAAGCGTTGCGTTTTCGCCTGATGGCAATCTGCTTGCATCAGGGTCGAATGACCGTACGGTTCGCATATGGCAGGTCAGTGACGGCACGCTGATCAGGACGATCAGTAGCTCGTTTATGGGAAGGGTGCTCAGGGTTATCTTCTCTCCTGACGGCTCACTTTTCGCGGCTGCCGACCATCAATGTTTTGTGCAACTTCGCCAGACCAGGTCTGGCATACTATTGAGGACATTAGCTCAACCGAAATGCGTAGCGAGGTGGGGAGGAACGGTTTCGTCCTGGGGCTTGGCCTTCTCGTCGGATGGGTCGCAATTAACGATTGGGGAGAGTCGGCCGTGCTGTGGCGGTTCGCTGTATTTGTGGCCGGTGGAAGAAATTACTGCCCCTCAGCTTATACGGGGTCATAATATGCGGGTTCGTGATTTGGTCTACTCGGCTGACGGCTCGATGTTGGCGATCGCGTTCGAAGGCAGTCCAGTCTTTTGGCTGACCGAGGCTGTCGATGGGAGTATTATCCGTACTTTCGAAGGTCATACTTACCGAGTAAACAGTGTTGTGTTTTCACCTGATGATACACTCCTGGCATCGGGATCGAGGGATCAGAAGGTACGGGTGTGGAATGTCAGCGATGGCGAATTACTTTATACGCTCGAAGGCCATGAGGATGAGGTGAACAACGTCGCCTTTTCACCGGATGGCAGTTTGATCGCTTCTAGCTCTGATGATGATACGATCATCCTGTGGGGACTCATCACGTCTACAATGCCGTAGTTGTCTCTTTATTGGGTCAACAACTCAATTCGCGCACATTAGGATAGCAACAATCTCTGTTTGTCGTGGTTCTATTGATGGATCCTAAGGAGCTTTAACTTCCTGGAGTTTACGAGTTTCAGGAACCTTCTTCCTCTCCAAGACTATGTCACCCGGCTGATTGTTGGGCTTTTCCTTGTGGGGAATGAACGATCCAATCCCGTACTCAGCTCAAATGGGGTTTGAGGTGTTGGCCGGTGTACGATTCTGACACTAGGCAGATATCCTCTGGGGTACCCTCGGCGATCAACTCCCCCCCATTATCTCCGCCCTCGGGACCGAGATCGATTACCCAATCGGCTACTTTGACAATGTCGGGATGATGCTCGATTATCAGTACCGTATTATCCTGGTCAACCAGACGCTGAAGCACATCGATCAACTTGTAGACGTCGGCGGCGTGCAACCCAACTGAAGGTTCATCCAATATGTATAGTGTATGGCCGTTGCTGCGGCGTGATAATTCGCGCGAGAGCTTCACCCGCTGGGCTTCGCCGCCGGAAAGTGTTGGGGCCGGCTGCCCGATCTTCAGATATCCGAGGCCAACATCCACCAATGTCTTCAACTTGCGCGTCATTTTCGGGAAAGCAGCGAAGAACTTGATAGCCTCATCGATGCTGGTGTCTAGCACATCCGCGATGGTCTTGTCCTTGAAACGCACCTGTAATGTCTCTCGGTTGTAACGCGCGCCATGACAAACCTCGCAGGGAACATACACGTCGGGGAGAAACTGCATCTCGATACGTAATTGTCCCTGTCCCTGACAGGCCTCGCAGCGACCCCCGTGGACATTGAAGGAGAAACGCCCGGGTTTGTACCCGCGCACCTTCGACTCTGGAAGTTCAGCGAACAGAGCCCGAATGTGATCGAAAAGGCCTGTGTAAGTACCGGGGTTGGAACGTGGGGTGCGACCGATGGGACTTTGGTCGATGATAATAACTTTATCGATGAGCTCGACGCCCTCCAACCGTTCGTGTGCCCCAGGTTGTTGCCGCGCGCCGTGAAGTTGCCGAGCTAGCGCTTTGTGGAGCACTTCGACCATTAAGGATGACTTGCCTGAGCCAGAGACACCTGTAATGCAGACGAATGACCCCAGAGGGATACGCACCGTGAGGTCCTTGAGGTTGTTTTCGCGTGCCTTGATCACGGTTAAATGATCACCATTGCCGGGACGGCGTTGCTTCGGGGTTTCAATGCGTAGTTTGCCGGCCAGGAAACGTCCAGTGATCGATTGGCGGTTGCGGGTTACTTGTTCTACGGTTCCCTCGGCTACGACATAGCCACCAGCTTCCCCTGCGCCGGGACCGAGGTCGATGACCCAGTCAGCCGCACGGATAGTAGCTTCATCATGTTCGACTACAAGAACAGTGTTTCCCTGATCACGCATGCTCTCTAGCGTGTTAATCAGGCGGGCATTGTCTCGCGGATGCAAACCAATGGAAGGCTCGTCTAGCACGTACAATACGCCCATCAGGCGCGAACCGATCTGAGTCGCCAGGCGAATGCGTTGGGCTTCGCCACCAGCGAGCGTTCTGGCTGTTCGGTCAAGTGTCAAGTAGTCCAAACCAACATCGGCTAGGAAGCCAAGACGATCGCTGATCTCCTTCAGCACTCGATCAGCAATCGTCTGATCGCGAGCGGTGAGTGGACCATCAACACTATGTAGCCGGCGTACCCAATCGAGCGTTCGCAGCACTGGCCAACTGGTGACCTCGATTATGTTCAACCCATCGATGGTGACCGCTAACGCCTCCGGACGAAGACGCTGACCACCGCAAGCTGGACAAGGTCGCCTAGACATGTACTCTTGGATCTTGTTGCGTATGTAGTCTGATTGGGTCTCCTGGTAGCGTCGTTCCAGATTTCCAATGATCCCCTCGAATGGTGTATGGTAAGTGGCCTCCCGACCGTCACGGCTGACATAGTGGACCGAGATTTCTTGATCGTTTGTCCCGTATAAGATCAGGTTGATTTTTTCGGGGGGGATTTCATCAAGCGGGGTTTCGAGATCGATGCTGTAATGTTTGGCAACAGCTTCAACCATCTGCCAGTAATAGCCGCGACGCTCCCGACTCTGAGTGGACCATTCCATTGCGACCAC
>JAUVOZ010000086.1 GCA_030598885.1 Anaerolineae bacterium
CGAAGCTGTAATCACAGCTGTACGGTCGACTAAAGGACTGCAAGGTTTGATGGGTTATATGGTCTGTAGCGCGATCGGTGATTGCGGAGCTGGTGGAATCCAAATATTCCAAGTTCAGGAAGGTGCGTGGGTTCAGGTCTCGGGTTTCGGCTTAGAATAGCCACTTCTTCACCTGACCTATGATGAGACTGGGGTAGAGTATTCTACCCCAGTCCTCTCACCCTCATTCCATTGCGATTATAATATTGAGTTGAGCAGCAATTAATACGAGAGATCACCTTTGATGGAAACACTCCCAAAAAAAGGTCCCTACAGACAAGCGCTTGCCGCTATCCGCCGAATAAACCAGAGCAGGATCTTTATCATTTCCTTTGGAATTGTAATAATAATCCTTCTTATCTGGCGTATAGTTGTAGTCGCTAGGCAAACACCCTTCCCTCCCCAATACTGGGCTTTTCAGATCATCAATGGCCTCGTATTGGGTGGAGTTTATGCGCTCGTAGCTTTGGGCTACACGATGGTTTATGGCATCTTATTTATGATCAACTTCGCCCATGGTGAAGTAATGATGATGGGTGGATTTGCTGGCTTTTTTACACTTCAATTATTAACGACCTTAGGCTGGACAGAAGGATCCCCCTATCTTTCCGCCTTATCTATTCTGCTGGTCATTGCGGCCGGGATGATTGTCTCAGTACTTACTGGGGTGGCTCTGGAGCGTATTGCGTATAGACCTCTAAGAACAGCCCCTCGCTTGGTTCCTCTGATCAGCGCCATCGGCGCTTCTTTCTTCCTGCAATATTCTGCATTAAGAATCTTCGGTGTTACCCCTCACAATTACCGTAAACCAGAGTTAATCAGTGGTGGTTGGGCCATTGGAGAGACGGGGATCTTTGTGACCCGTACGGGAGTGTTCATCTTCGTAACCTCAATCCTGATGATGATTGGTCTCTTCCTCATCGTAAAACGCAGCAAAATGGGGCGCGCAATGCGGGCCGTGGCTGAGGATAAAGAAATCGCCTCATTAATGGGCGTTGATATCGATAAAGTAATTGCCTTTACCTTTGCTCTCGGTTCAGCACTTGCCGGTGCTGGCGGCGTAATGTTCGGTTTTCATAATACCGTAATGCGTTTTAACACTGGATTTATCCCTGGTTTAAAAGCCTTCACTGCTGCCGTACTTGGGGGAATTGGCAACATCCCTGGAGCAATGTTTGGTTCTTTACTTCTCGGCGTCATAGAAGCTCTAGGACCGAGCGCGCTCGGTGTACCCACAGAGTATAAAGATGTGATCGCATTTTCCATTCTTGTCCTGGTGCTGATCTTCCGACCTACCGGCTTGCTGGGTGAAGTCTTGACCGAGAAAAAGGCATAATTAATGTATCTTAAAGACGGCATCCGCGGCGGTTTGATTACATTTGGCATAATCCTATTCCTCAACTTACTCGGTTTGCCTCTGACCGCTGAAAGCTCGATCGTTCCTATTTTTACCGTCTTGGTCGGTTTGTTCGCTCTCCTCTTACTTCGCAGTCGAGCAGGCCAGGAACGCAGCCTGCTAAACGCGTCGGTCAACGGATTATTGATTGGCATTATCAACGGTATTGGCTTAGTTATCGTTACGTACATCTTCGCTCGCATGCAAGCCAACGCTATTCGGGTAAACCAGGTTTTTGCCCAAATACTCCCCGAACACACTGGTGCCCTGGCGGGTTTAACCAAGGCGGAAGTATTGGCTGGAGAGAGTATATGGCCTGGTATGACCAAGATCGCGGTCCTGTTCGCAATTGCAGGATTGGTCGGTGGTGCTTCAATACGATTCTTCACCGAGAAGGGCAGAAAACGAATGGATTCGATTTCTGCCTCGTCTTTTGGCCACTACACGGTTCTCATCCTTCCACTGGTCTTTTTCGCGCTCTTTTTATCACTGAGAATTAAGGGAGTTAAGATAGGTGGTGCTGAAGAGAACATTCTTGGTTTGCTGCTTATTTTCCTATTCGTCAGTGCTGCCCTCTTCGCTCTCCGCGCCGCCAGACCAGGCAAGGAGCAAATAGCATTATCTATCGTGTTCCTAATCCTATTGGTCGCTATACCCCAATTAACTGACCTGTTCCAGAACGCTGTACTCGGCGCTGTCGCTATTTTCGTTGTCATGGGAGTAGGTTTGAACGTAGTTGTTGGTTACGCAGGTTTGCTCAATCTTGGATATGTTGCATTCTTCGGAATCGGAGCCTATACGTTTGGATTGCTGTCCGCGCCTGAATCTTATGTTCTGGTAACCTTACCTGCTTTCAATGGAGTTACATTTTGGATTGGCCTCCCAATTGCTATCCTAGTAGGTGTAATCACCGGAATCCTGCTCGTAATCCCAGTGCTGAGTATGCGCGGCGACTACCTGGCTATCGTAACGTTGGGTTTCGGTGAGATCATTCGTCTGCTTCTGCTCAATCTGCGTGACTACACTGGCGGCCCAGGCGGTGTCCTAAACATTCCATCACCAATCGTTTTTGGTGTAGATTTTGGTAACCCCAAAGGAATCCTGTATCTCGGCATTATCTTTAGTGGAATTGTTGCTTTTATAACGATCAGATTGAGGGATTCTCGGCTGGGACGTTCTTGGATTGCATTACGTGAAGACGAGGACGTCGCTCAAGCAATGGGCATCAACCTGGTCGCCGTCAAGCTACTCGCCTTCGCGACCGGGGCTGCCTTCGCCGCTGGTGCAGGGGCGCTTTATGCCTCAAGGCAGGTCAACATATTCCCCGATAATTTCTCGCTACTTGTGTCAATCGATGTACTCTGTCTCATCATCATTGGAGGATTAGGAAGCATTGAAGGTATAGTCCTCGGTTCCATCGCACTCATAGGTCTCCCTGAAATACTCCGCTCCGTGAATGAATACCGCATAGTGGCTTTTGGTGCACTACTGGTGTTGATGATGATCTTGCGTCCTGAAGGATTGCTTCCTTCCGTACGTCATCAACGCGAGCTGCGAGGTGAAGAAATGACTGAGCCCGTAACATCTTCCGATTGAGTGGGGATACGTATGCCATCTTATTTCGAGATTCGTGGTCTGGTAAAAAGATTCGGCGGCTTGGTTGCCGTCAATGATTTCGATTTCCAAACCGAACGAGGCTCGATAGTGAGCATTATCGGTCCTAATGGCGCCGGGAAGACGACGGTATTCAACTGCATTACAGGCTTTTATTCGGTTGACGGCGGTGAGATCAATTTCAATGGAAACCTTCTCAATGGCCGCACTCCCGATCGCATTACCCGCTTTGGTATTTCTCGCACCTATCAGAACATACGTCTTTTCGCCAACATGACCGGGATGGAGAACATCTTAGTGGGAATGGAACCTCACTTGAGATCCACTTGGTTCGGCGCACTGGTACGCTCATCAAGGACGATGGATGAAGAAAAACGAGCACGAGTCGAAGCGATCAGACTCCTCGAATATGTCAACCTGTCGGCTCATACGGATGAGCTGGCAAAGAATTTTCCCTACGGCGACCAACGCCGGTTGGAAATCGCTCGCGCCCTAGCTAGCCAACCGGATTTGCTGCTCCTCGACGAGCCGACTGCGGGTATGAACATCCGAGAAAGCGCAGAAACAATGCGTTTAATCCGACGTCTGCGGGATGATTTGGCTATTACTATCATTCTCATCGAACATGACATGCGGGTGGTTATGGGGATCTCAGAGCGGGTGACCGTACTAGACTATGGCGAAAAGATCGCCGAAGGTACTCCGGAAGAAATCCAAGGCGATCCAAGAGTGATAGAAGCTTATCTCGGCAAAGGCGTTGCGACTGGCATCACGACCGAGACCTCTACATAACACCTCAGGAGTCCTCTGAATGGCACTACTCGAAGTCCGTGATGTTCACAGCTATTACGGCAACATCCACGCATTAAAAGGTTTATCAATTACCGTTGAAGAAGGTGAAATCGTCACCTTGATCGGTGCTAATGGCGCCGGAAAGACCACCACTTTACGGACCATTTGCGGAGTCATCAAACCTCGCCAGGGTTCCGTTTCACTTGAAGGAGAGAATCTGGAACCTTTCAAAATCCACGAGATCGTCTACAAAGGGGTTGCTTTGGTGCCGGAAGGTCGCAGAATCTTCTCTCGGCTTACGGTGTATGAAAATCTGGACATGGGGGCTTACCACCGCATAGATAACGACGGTATTGCAGAGGACTTCGATCGTGTTTTCGTTCTGTTCCCACGACTCAAAGAGAGACGAAACCAAGTAGCCGGGACACTCAGCGGCGGTGAACAACAAATGCTAGCCACAGCTCGAGCCTTGATGGCTCACCCTCGCCTGATGCTTCTGGATGAGCCCTCGATGGGCTTAGCGCCGGTGCTGGTTGAAAGTATTTTCGAGACCATCCAAGAGATCAATCGTGAAGGAACAACCATTCTCCTGGTGGAGCAGAATGCTCATATGGCACTCCAAGTAGCCCACCGGGGTTATGTCCTGCAGACTGGCGAGATTGTCCTGGACGGTACCGCGGAGGCCTTGCGCAACAATCCAATGGTCCAGAAGAGTTATCTTGGAATCGAATAGAAAAAGAAGAATTCTTATTGAATTCTTATGAGGGCTAAATGGTGATGATCAATAATCATCGTCCTTTTGTTTAAAAGCCTTAACTCGAATTGAACTCGTTTATTCACTATTCATCTTCATCTGCCAGACGCCCCTTCTTTTTTCCCTCCCCCAAAGTCAGTGACCGCTGATATGCCGCCCAGATCGCTCTGGAAAGCGCGGTTCGGAAACCCGCTCTCTCGAGGAAGTAAAGGGCTTCCGCTGATGTTCCGCCGGGTGAGGTCACCTGATTTCGCAGACGGGCTAGATGATCTGGCGCTTGGCGAACATATTCCACCGAGCCGCGCAATGTTTGTATAACTAATTTCTCAGCGACATACCGGGGAAAACCCAGATGGACCCCGGCATCGACCATCGCCTCCAAAAAGAGAAAAACATAGGCCGGACCGGTCCCTGAGAGAGCAGTCGCCATGTCGAGGTAATCCTCGTCATCAACCCAGATTTCTTCTCCCAACGCGGTTAGTATCGTACGGGCATATTCAAGCTGCTCCTCACTAACCGCTTCCGACGCCGTCCACACCGTAATCCCTTCACCGATTTGAGCCGGCGTGTTCGGCATCGAACGGACAATAGCCTTATGGTCCAGTCCCTGCTCGATGGTGTCAATTTTAGCTCCGGCGACGATGGACAACACCAGTGCCTCTGGAGGGATTAAACCCCGCAAATCAGAAATAACAGCCGCGAGCATCTGAGGTTTAACCGAGAGCACGACTATGCCGGCTTCCTTTAGAGCTTCTCTATTATCTGTCGTCACCCCAACACCATATTTTTCGCTCAGATAGTCACCCCGCTCCACCCGGGGTCCGGAGGCGACAATACAATCGGCTGATGTCACTTCTTGACGGAGTAGTCCGGTGATCATGGCCTCAGCCATAATACCCGACCCGATAAAAGCAATTCTGGTATCAACTAACATAGCACCCTTCCCCGACTATTGTGATCGCACTGATAATGTCAACAATCTATCATAGGTTTCGAAGTTGTCAAGAAGTTAGTTCGCTTCACTAATGTAGTTCATCTTCCTTTTGGTTTTGTAATACAGAATATAATAAGCATACTTGATCAGGACTCGGATAATATTGGTAGAATTAATTCATTCCCGGATAGGATCCCCGATGGAAATTAGAGTGCTCTCCGCAAAGGATATTAGAAAAGCCCTACCGATGGTGAATGCGATAGCCGCGATGAAGGAAGCCTACGCCCAATTATCTGGTGGGCAAGCTAGTGTCCCCCTTCGCAGTCATATCGATGTGACCCAGCACGGTGGGATCACCTTTTTCATGCCCGCCCTGCTGCGTGACACCCAGGACATGGCGGTCAAAATCGTATCCGTCTTCCCCCGCAACCTTGAGAAAGGCCTAGCGACGATTAACGCCATCGTCATAGCCCTGAATCCTGAGACCGGCCAGCCTATCGCGGTGATGGAGGGCGCCTCCCTGACGGCAATCCGGACCGGGGCTGCTTCGGGTGCGGCCACCGACCTCTTGGCACGAGCAAACGCCAGGACGGTCGCCATCTTCGGCAGCGGAGTGCAGGCCAGGACCCAACTCGAAGCCGTCTGCACCGTTCGACCGATCGAGCAGGTATCTGTCTTCAGCCTCGATAAACCCGGCGCCAAAGTGTTTGTTGACGAAATGGCCGGGCGTGGTCCGATTCCAAAACAGATCAACATCGTCGAAAACCCCAGCGCGGCCATCGCCGAAGCCGACGTGATCTGCACCGCGACCACTTCATCTACCCCGGTGTTCGACGGAAAAGAGCTAAAACCAGGCACTCACATCAACGCCGTCGGATCGTTCACTCCCGACATGCAGGAAATCGACGCCGAGACGGTGAAGAAAGCCCTGGTGATCGTCGATTCGAGAGAGGCCGCTCTGGCCGAAGCCGGCGACTTGATCATCCCGATAGAGCAAGGCGAAATCAACGCCGAATGGATTCACGCTGAATTGGGAGAAATCGTCGCTGGACGGAAGCCCGGACGAACCGATGCCAGCCAGATCACATTGTTTAAATCGGTTGGCATAGCTGCCCAGGACGCGATTGCTGCCAGCCGTGCTCTGGCTGGAGCCGCTGAAGCCGGTCTGGGAAAGCTCATCTGCTTGTAGCTATAAGCGTCAAAGAAGAACACCTTATTACCGAGTAGAATATTGTCTGAGGACCATGGAAGCTGAAATTATCACCATCGGCACCGAACTCCTGCTGGGTGAAATCGTCGATACCAACACCCGGTTCATCGCCCACGCCCTGCGCGAGATAGGGTTGGATCTGTATCGCACCTCCACTGTGGGGGATAACGCCGAACGCATCGCCCAGGCAGTTAGCGAAAGTGCAGTCCGAGCCCAGGTTGTGATCACCACCGGCGGATTGGGTCCCACCGTTGACGATGCTACTCGGGAGGGCATAGCCCATGCAATCGGCGTGCCAATGGAATTTCGACCCGAGTTATGGAAGCAGATCGAGGATCGATTCGCCCTGTTTGGCTACACCCCAACCGAAAACAACCGGCGGCAGGCTCACCTGCCAAAGGGGGCCAAGGCTATTGAGAACCCAATCGGCACCGCGCCCGGTTTCATCGTCGACACCGAGGAATCAGTGGTGATCGCATTGCCCGGCGTTCCAGCCGAGATGAAGCTCCTGCTTGAAAACGATGTGATCCCTTATTTGATCGAGCGTTTGAGTTTGACCAACGTAATAAAGACTCGTTTGCTGCGCACCGCCGGAGTCGGCGAATCGTGGCTGGACGACCACATTCAGGACCTGGAACACCTCAGCAACCCCTCGGTCGGCCTGGCTGCCCATCCCGGTCGGGTCGACATTCGGATCACTGCCAAGGCAGCCGACCTTCAGGCAGCGGAGGAGATGATCGGCGAAGTCGAGGCCACCATCCGCCAAAGGTTGGGCGATGCGATTTATGGGATCGACGACGAGAGCCTCGAGGCGGCAGCTCTTTCGGCTGTGGAACAGCGAGGTTGGCGGCTGGTTGTTGCCGAGTGCGGCACAAATGGCGCGCTGGCTGACGGACTTTCACCCCTAAGCGACGCATTTGCCGGAGGTAAGATTCTGCCCCAGGTTGAGGGGTCCGAAGAAATGGAGCAGGCGTTGACCCAGGCTCAGACAGATCATTCGGCTGAAATCGGACTGGGTTTGACCATCCATAAAGAGGCGGAACGTTTTTTGGCGGTCCTATTGCTGCGCATTCCCCAGGGTGAGGTGAGGAAAAAGCGTTACTATGGCGGACCGCCGGCCTATGCTGCCAAATGGGCGGTGAGTGCGGCGCTCGACCTGCTCCGCCGGCGTCTGGCTTGACAACCTATATGACGAATTCTATAATGCGCAACGTATTAGCGGGTGTAGCCAAGTGGTAAGGCAGTAGCTTCCCAAGCTACCATTCGTGGGTTCGAGTCCCATCACCCGCTCTGATAAGCTAAACTTTCATCGGCTACGGGTCCTGTCTCAATCAGGACCTGCTTTCGTTTAATAATCAATAGATCTCCTCTATTTTAATTAACAATTTTCATCATATGCAGCTTCGGGTTTTTTTGAGTCAAATGCGAATTCATCTAATCCGCATTAATGTCATTCCGATCGCAGCTTCCTTGAATACTCATGAATGTCATCCCGAGTGAGCCCTTCGACAGCGCCGAAGGTCCCGAGCGAAGCCGAGGGACTCAGGACAGGCACTGC
>JAUVOZ010000067.1 GCA_030598885.1 Anaerolineae bacterium
CGCTGGTTTCGCCTGTGGGCGTGGCGCGGTGGCCGCGGTTCTATGGGCTGCTGGAGACCTTGGCGCTGACCAGGTCAAGATACTCAAGCACGCCACATCCGGAGATGTCACCGGTGACTATCATTCCGTCGTAGGCTACGGCGCGGCCGCGATCTATCGCCAATCCGATGATTGACGCCCCATCATGATCCCAAGAACCTATACTAAAAATCTGAGCCGCCATCCTCCAGCAACCCTCGTAGGTGATGAATGAGCCCTATGTTCGTCGAGGTAGCTGTTAACCTACCTCCAGTGCGAGGGACCTTCGATTATCACCTTCCTCCTTCGCTCAGGGGACATGTTACGCCTGGCCATTTGGTCACCGCACCCTTCGGCCAGCGTCGCGTTCAGGGGATCGTAGTCAGCCTACCTAAGACGCCAGCAGTGCCAGACACACGTCCAATCGAAGGACTCGTCGATCCCGAGCCAGTGTTGACCAGCAAACAGCTAGTTTTAGCTCGCTGGATACAAGCACAAACCTTAACCCCGTTGATTGAGTGTCTGACCTTGATGCTACCTCCCGGCCTCAGCCAAAAAGCCGATTCTCTCTATACCATTATCGATTCCGAGGTTCACAACGATTCACCAGCCCAAGAACGACTTATCAAGCTGCTTGCCCGTCGTGGACCATTGCGTGGGAGGCAGATCGCCCGCGCCCTCCCTCATCAAAATTGGCGAGGTGTAGCCAATAGACTGGTGCGAAGCGGTGTGCTCAGTCGAACCTCAGTCCTCGACCCACCGAGCGCTCGCGCCAGACGTGTTCGCACCGCACGCTTAGCTGTCCCACCCCATGTTGCCCGCCAAGCCTTCGACGACCTGGGGCGTCCCGGAGGAAAGGCCGCGCATCGGCGGCGAACGATGCTGGAGATGCTGATCCAGGAGAGAGAACCGCTCGAGGTCGTCTGGCTCTATGCCGAGTGCAATGGAAAATTGGCCGATTTACGCTACCTGGAGGAGCGTGACCTAATCGCCTTGAGTGAGGCCGAGGTCTGGCGTGACCCGCTGGAGGCGGTCGACTATGTACCCAGCCAGCCGCTCAACTTAACTGTTGACCAAACTGCCGTTTGGGATAGTGTTCGGGAGACAGTGCATAAGTCTCGAGAGGAGCATACGCCACCCATTTTGCTCCATGGGGTTACCGGATCGGGCAAAACCGAGATCTATCTCCAAGCAGTCGCTGAGACACTCTCCCTAGGACGCAACGCGATCATACTTGTTCCCGAGATCTCTCTCACCCCCCAGACCGTGCGCCGCTTCCTGGCTCGTTTTCCCGGCCAAGTCGGTCTGATACACTCACAACTCTCAGATGGCGAGCGCTACGACACTTGGCGCCGTAGCCGCGCCGGATCCCTCCCGGTGATCGTTGGTGCCCGCAGCGCGCTTTTCGCACCCCTGCCACACATCGGACTGATCGTATTGGACGAATCGCACGATGAATCCTACAAGGAACACAGTCGGGCGCCGCGTTACCACGCCCGCGAAGCTGCTCTTGCCTATGCCAAGATCGTCGGCGCGGCCTGTATTCTGGGCAGTGCCACCCCCGATGTGGTAACCACCTACCGGGCAACCCGCGGTGAGTTGCAACGCCTGACCTTACCCCAACGCATATTCGGTCATCACCAGCGACTAAGTCGTCAAGCTGCCCGTTTGGGTGTGATATCTCACTATCAACGATCAGAGGGCGATGCGGTATCCATCGACTTACCCCCGGTCCGGGTGGTGGACATGCGCCAAGAGTTAAAAGCCGGCAACCGCTCCATTTTTAGCCGGGCGCTGCAGAAAGCCCTATCCGAATTACTGGAAGCCAACCAACAAGCCATCCTTTTCCTCAACCGACGCGGCACCTCCACCTACATTTTTTGCCGCGACTGCGGTTGGGTGCTGCGATGCCCGCGATGTGAGACCTCACTGACCTATCACCGGGCAAACGAACGCTTGATGTGCCACCACTGCGGATACACTCGCCAGCTGCCAACCAAGTGCTCCAATTGCGGGAGCAATCGGGTGAAGCAATTCGGTGCCGGCACCCAGCGGATACAGACCGAGCTTGAGCAAGCCTTCCCCGGTGTACGCACAATCCGCTGGGACTGGGATGTCACCCGCGCGAAAGGCGCCCACGACATTATCCTTTCCAATTTCGCCGCCCACCGGGCTGATGTCCTTATTGGAACCCAGATGATCGCCAAAGGGCTCGACTTGCCATTAGTTACATTAGTGGGTGTGATCTCCGCCGACACCGGACTTAACTTACCCGAATACCGCGCCGCCGAACGCACCTTCCAGATACTCACCCAAGTTGCCGGTCGCGCCGGCAGGGGATTGCTCGGCGGACGGGTGATTCTCCAAACCTATCAACCGGACCATTACGCTATCCAGGCAGCCGCTGAACACAATTACCAATCCTTCTATCAGCAGGAACTACGTTACCGCCAACAGCTAGGCTACCCACCATTCCAGCGTCTGGCACGGTTAGTCTACCGTCACATTTCCGAGGCAACCGCCGAGGCCGAAGCCAAGCGCCTGGCCGGGGTGTTGCGGGTGAAGATAGACGCCGCTGAGATGCAGGCGGATCTAATCGGCCCAGGACCACCATTCTTCCGGAAGGTGCGTGGCCAATATCGCTGGCAGATTGTAATCCGTGCCACTGATCCTACCCTCCTGATCCCAGAGGAGTTACCCGAAAACTGGATAGTGGATATCGATCCGGTGTCTCTGCTCTAACGACTTCGCGATCACCATCCCCTTCTGTCTTGGTATCTTAGCTCTGCATACGCACAAGACCTCCGAGGTCTTTCAGACATCGGAGGTCTATACGTCGTCGTGTTTAATTCCTCAAACCGGCACAACAGCTTCGTGGAAAAGTTTCTCTCGAACGAGGAGCACCTGCCGGCGTAGGGCGTCATCGGTCTCCAGGCGGTCGGTAATCTTCTCGCATCCATACATCACCGTCGTGTGGTCGCGGCCGCCGAGTGCTTCTCCAATACGCGGTAAAGACTCCGAAGTCTCCTCCCTGATCAGGTACATCGCCACCTGGCGCGGCAGCGCCACCTCCCGTGATCGCCCACGTCCGAGCATTCGATCTTTTTCGACACCGAACTGCTCGGCTACTGCAGAGATGATACGCTCGACGGTTAGTACACCGTTATGCGGTAGTAGATCGATAAGCGCTGTCTCCACCATCTCCTGGCTCAAAGGCACTCCGCTCAAGTCGGAGAAAGCCAAAACCCTGGTCAAAGCCCCCTCTAGTTCGCGGATGTTGCTCTGAACCCGGCGAGCAATGATCTCTAGGTGTGCTTGGTCAACCGACCGTCCAGCACGCTCGGCTTTTGAGCGCAGGACAGCCATTCGGGTCTCAAAATCTGGCAATTGGATATCGGCGGTCAAGCCCCACTCAAAGCGTGAACGCAGCCGTTCCTCTAAGGTAACCAGTGATTTAGGTGGACGATCAGATGAGATTACCAGTTGTTTGTCCTGACCATGGAGGGTGTTGAAAGTGTGGAAAAACTCCTCCTGGGTTGACTCCTTACCGGCGATAAACTGAATGTCGTCGATCAGAAGAAGATCAATACGCCGATAACGTTCGCGGAAGGCATCCGTGGTGTGGTTGCGGATGGAATTAATTAGATCGTTGGTGAACTCCTCAGAGGAGACGTAGAGGACGTTTAACCCAGCCGCGACACAGACATGGCCAACTGCGTGTAACAGGTGTGTCTTTCCTAGGCCCACTCCCCCGTAGAGGAAGAGCGGGTTGTAGGCACGGGCCGGGCTATCAGCCACCGCTTGAGCAGCGGCATGTGCCAGACGGTTACTTGAGCCAACAACAAAACCTTCGAAGGTGTATCGGTTGTTCAGGATGCAGCAAGACTTCCCTCTATTTTCGCTGGTTGATGATTCTGGCAAGGCAAGGCTGGGTGCTTCATCGACCGTGCTCTCCTGCCAGACAACGAAACGAACTTCCACCGTTCGTCCGACGATCCCGGTCAGCACCCGTTTGACGGTGGAGAGCAATCGATCCTCCAACCAGTCGCGCGCATAGGCATTCTGCACGCCGATAACAAAGGCTTGATCTTCATAAGCCAGCAACTCTGCGTCTCGCACCCAGGTATTAAACGTTGCCCGTGGTATTTCCATTTGCAGTTGCCCGAGTGCAGCCTGCCAGAGTTGCTTCGCCTTCATCCATACCTCCAATGACCCGATCGGGTCATATCAACAACCCAAATGTCGGGGCAACAAATTCTGGATTTATTCGATATGTACAACGAAACGTGTTATGGTGTTCAGCCGCCGAGGATGCGGCTGCCCTCCGCCAAGGTCATTACAGTATTGCTCGGGGTCGCTTTCCTCCTCAGTTCAGCACACCACCTACGTGGTAGCATTCTAGCAAAACAGACCGTCTTGTTCAATACATTTAACCTGCTACATCGTAAAATAATTTAAAGTTTTAAGCTCGCCCAATGTTAAAACTATTCTCGTATATTGATTATTAAGCTAACCCCACACCTTGCTGATCCCTCACCATCATGTGCCCCACATCCTGGACCAGCCATCTTCTCAACCCCCATATCTGGGGAAGGGTAAGTAGTTGCCGATAATAATTCCATAAGCAATGTTAAATCTTAAAAAATCCCGGGGTCGGCGTTCGATCTGGCCTTCCCTCGCTAACTATTAAAACCGTGCTTCGCTTGGGATGAGAGTATAAAATCCAACCCTGATCGATCTAAAAAATCATCAGTATCACGGGCCATGTGCAAAATTCGTCTTGGGTAACGTCGCTCAGTTCTTCAGGACCATCGCCAGCGCTTCACTCGCAGATCTGACTGGGACCACTTGCATCCCCTCCGGCAAGATGTCGTCTGACCGCACCCGCTTTGGAACCACAACCCTCCGGAAACCAAGTTTGGCAGCTTCCCGCAGTCGTGCTGGCATCTGTGGAACCGCTCGCAACTCGCCTGACAAGCCGACTTCGCCAATCAATGCCAAGTCCGCAGGGAGCGGTCGATCCCTCACCGAAGAGGCGATCGCTGCCGCCACTGCCAGATCTGCCGCTGGCTCATTTACTCGTAGCCCTCCGACCACGTTGACAAACACATCTTGATCCATCAACTGCAAACCTACCCGTCGGGTAAGCACGGCGATCGTGAGCAGCAAACGGTTGAAATCCACTCCGTTCGCCGTTCGGCGGGGATGACCAAAAGAGCTCGTGCTGGTGAGCCCTTGTATCTCAACCAATAGGGGACGTGTGCCCTCCATGGTTACTGCAATAGCTGAGCCAGGCGCGTTAACCATCCGTTCCGCCAGAAAAGCCTCTGATGGATTGGGAACCTCCACCATACCCGAAGTGCCCATCTCGAACACACCCACTTCAGTCGTAGCGCCAAAGCGATTCTTCGCTGATCGTAGCAAGCGGTATGTGTGAAAGGAATCCCCCTCCAAGTAGAGTACCGTGTCTACAATATGCTCGAGTACCTTCGGTCCAGCTATCGCGCCTGCCTTGGTCACATGCCCCACCAAGAATATTGCTACCCCGGAACCCTTGGCCACCATCTGCAGGCGAGAAGCGCACTCACGGACCTGTGAGATCGAGCCAGCTCCGGAGTCAATCTCAGGCACATGCATGGTTTGGATCGAGTCAATCACCACCAGTCGTGGACCTAATTCCTCAATGTGATCAAGGACAGCTTCCAGGGCAGTCTCAGTAAGCAAGTACAAATCATCCGGTGCCTTCCCTTCCTTCATCAGTCGTGCCACCCTGGACTTGATCTGGCGTTCTGATTCCTCACCGGAAACGTAAAGCACACTCCCTCCCTGCGCCATCACCAAGGCCATCTGGAGCAACAGGGTAGACTTGCCAATCCCCGGATCACCACCGACCAACACCACCGATCCGGGCACAACACCACCGCCAAGTACGCGGGCGAACTCTTCAATGGGCAGCGGCAAGCGATCGTCGCCTTCCCCTTCGATCTCTGCCAGGCGCAGAGGCCGCGATGCTCCATGCATCCTGACCCGCACCCGGCCTGATCGCATTGGGGCGACTACCTCGGCTACCATACTATTCCAGGAACCGCATTGTGGGCAACGCCCTAACGATTTAGCAGCCGTCCGTCCACATTGTTGACAGACGTATTGGGTCCTTGATTTAGCCACGATCCCTCCTCCAGGAGGATTATACTGCCCTCCTGCCTCTTCCGCGAGGTGGTCAGTTGCGATCTAACCCCAGGTGTATTTTCCACTAGTACGCCAAGGTCATTAGAAAAGACACATCCCTGATCTCCTAGATATAATTAACTCGGGTTTCAGCTTTCTGCCTCCTGACCCTAGACTAGCGTTCCTTTTAATAACAAAGGGGTTGTCCCAAAAGGGCAACCCCGAACGAGGTGCTAAATCTCAAATGTTCGACGGGGGTCTGTGATCCCCGGGTCTGCGACCCCCGTTATAGGCCAATATACTTATCGATGAGCACGAATCACAGACCCTGCTGGAACGAGAAGAGGGGCTGTCCAGTGATCTTTTGGGACAGCCCCTTGGAAGACCAACATTACCGTCTCGTTCAGCCAGCCGGCACCACCTCCTGGGTCTCATCTGCCAATTCAGTGGTTTCTCGGTGCAGGACTATCTCGCCGTCCTCGGCGTTGATTAGGATGGTATCGAATCGCATGAATTCACCTGCCAGCAAAGCATCCGACAGCTGGTCTTCAACCTTAGTTTGGATCAATCGCCTCAATGGACGAGCTCCCATCTCCGGGTCATAACCTAATTCCGCCAACAATAATCGGGCATCTTCCGAAGTTTGGAGGGTGATCTCATATTCGGTCAGCCTCCCAGCCACTTTGGCCAGTTCTAGGTCCACTATCTGGGTAATTTCATCCTTTGTTAGAGCACGGAAAACGATGATCGCGTCTACCCGGTTGATAAATTCAGGTCGGAAGACCTTGCGCAAGGCATCCATTAATTTTTTGCGCATCTCCTCATATACCAGCCGCTCCTCTTTCTCCTCATCCCGATCGAGAGCGAAACCGATTTGGGTCTGTCGCCTGATCATCTCGGCTCCGACATTGGAAGTCATCACAATGATCGCGTTACGGAAATCAACCTTGTGCCCCCTTGCATCGGTGAGATGTCCTTCCTCCATAATCTGGAGCAACATATTATGAGCTTCCAGGTGCGCTTTTTCGACCTCGTCAAAGACCACGATCGAATAAGGTCGTCGGCGGATAGCTTCTGTCAATTGCCCGGCGTTTTCATATCCAATATAACCCGGTGGGGCACCCACCAGACGGCTGACGCTATGCCGCTCCATGAACTCCGACATGTCAATCTGGACCAGCGATTCCTCGCTGCCGAAGATGAATTCAGCCAGCGCCTTGGTCAGCTCAGTCTTGCCCACACCAGTCGGTCCGAGGAATATAAAGGAGCCAATGGGACGCTTGGGGTCCTTCAAACCAGCCCGCGCTCGGCGCACCGCTTTGGATATGGCTTCGATCGCCTCGTCTTGACCGATAATCCGCCGATGCAATGCTACTTCCATTTGCAGCAGGTGCTTGGATTCCTCCTGGGCGATCTGCATTACCGGTATTCCGGTCCACATTGAGACCACTTCGGCGATATCCTCAGCCGATACCTTAGGACCTTCCCGCCTATGATCCCAGGCAGTTCGCAACTGGCTCAGCTTCTCATCAAGCTCAGCCTTATGCACCTCAAACCTCTGCACATCGTCATAACGCGCTTCCTCAACTGCCTGAGTATGTGCCTCACGCGTCTGCCGCAATTCAGTGATGATTTTCTTAAGTGCAATTGCCTCCGGGCTCTTATACATACGAACGCGCGAAGCGGCCTCATCGATCAAGTCGATCGCTTTATCTGGTAGGTAGCGGTCGGTTACATAGCGTGAGGATAAATGAACCGCAGCTTCCAGCGCCTCATCGGTGATCACTAATTTGTGGTGCTCTTCGTAGGGTCGTCGTACGCCACGTAGAATTTCAACAGTTTCCTCGATAGTGGGTTCCTCCACCATCACTGGCTGGAATCGCCGCTCAAGGGATGCATCGTTCTCTATGTGTTTACGATACTCGTCCATCGTGGTAGCGCCAATCACTTGCAGCTCACCACGGGCGAGCGCTGGCTTGAGGATATTAGCCGCGTCCACCGATGACCCCGCCGATCCGGCGCCCACTATCATATGAACCTCATCGATGAAAAGAATCGCTCCCGCGGACTTCAACTCATCAATCACTCGCTTGAGACGTTCCTCAAACTGACCTCGATACATAGTGCCCGCCACCAACGAGCCGACATCCAATTGCAACACCCGTTTATCGAGCAGCGGGCCTGGTGTCTCTCCGGCTACGATGTGCTGGGCAAGACCCTCAACGATAGCCGTCTTACCCACACCTGGTTCACCAATCAAGGCAGGGTTATTCTTAGTGCGCCGCGCTAATATCTGGATCACGCGCTCGATTTCCTTCTCACGACCGATCACTGGATCGAGCTTTTTCTCCTCGGCCAATAAAGTCAAATCCGTTGCCAATTGATCCACGAGCGGAGTCTTTGTTTCTTGCTCCTTGCGGGTAGCTCCGGCTTGACGAGCCGTGCGGCCGGTGGGACTCTCCTGGAGAATACGACGAGTTTGACGGCGTATCTGTTCCGGCGTGATTCCCAGCTTACGTAAAACGTCAATTCCCACGCCCTCCCCTCGATGCACCAGGCCCAACAACAGATGTTCAGTACCAATGTAATGATGCCCCATCCGTCGCGCTTCTTCGATCGCGCTTTGCAGTACCTGCTCGGTTCCCGGTGCTAGTTCAATTCGACCACCTTTGTGTCGCCCAACTCCGGTCAGCCTTTCCACTACATCTTTGACACGCGCTGGGGCTAAGCCCAACTCACGCAATACGCGGCCAGCCACGCCACCCTCTTCACGAATCAGACCGAGTAGGAGATGTTCAGTTCCGATGTGGTTGTGATTCAACTTTTCGGCTTCTTCATGGGCCAGACTTAACACCCGTCGAGCCCGTTGAGTGAAGCGCTCCATTTTATCGGCCACTCTTTACCTCCATACCACTCTCAAAATTCACCCTCAACTCCCTCATTTTACCAAAGTTTATCGTTGTTACCCTTTAGAATAGGACAATTGTCCCGGTAAAAGAATAAAAAAACGGCTGGGCGTACTCATCTTTGTCGCCCAGCCGTTTGGCTACTCAGTCTCAACTTCACCACCGCCGGGGTCTTCAAACTCCGATTCAACCGCCGAGGGAGATTCTTCCTCGGTACCTGGCGCTTCAACCTGTTCAGACTCGTTGACTTCATCCTGCGTCGCTTCGGACTCCTCGACTTCGATAATCTCTTCCTCCACCATCTCGGGCTCAATAATCTCAGCTACCTCAGCTTCAAGCGCTTCAGGATTCACCTCTTCGGTGATCTCCTCCACCTGCTCCATGGGCTCCGATACTTCTGCGGCTTCAACCGGTAACTCTTCCACTTCCACCGCCTCGACAGCCTCTTCCTCCACCGTCTCAGGCTCAATAATCTCAGCTGCCTCAGCTTCAAGCGCCTCAGGATTCACCTCTTCGGTGATCTCCTCCACCGGCTCTACGGGCTCCGAGACTTCTGCGGTCTCAACCGGTAACTCTTCCACTTCCACCGCCTCGACAGCCTCTTCCTCCACCTTCTCAGGCTCAATAATCTCAGTTACCTCAGCTTCAAGCGCCTCAGGATTCACCTCTTCGGTGATCTCCTCCACCGGCTCCGTGGGCTCCGAGATTTCTGCGGCCTCAACCGGTAACTCTTCCACTGCCACCGCCTCGACAGCCTCTTCCTCCACCGTCTCAGGTGCAATAATATCGTCTGCTTCAGACTCCGATATTTC
>JAUVOZ010000079.1 GCA_030598885.1 Anaerolineae bacterium
GTGGGTGTGTTGGTGATGGTTGGCGTGTTGGTGATGGTTGGCGTGTGGGTCGGCTTGAGCGTCGCGGTTATAGTCGAAGTTGGTATCGCGGTATCGGTCGGTGTATAGGAGGCCGTCGATGAGGGAGTGAGGGCGATTGTTACCGTCGGCGTGGTTGTAGGTTTGCGCGCCCATGCGAATCCACTCCCAAATCCAAGTGCGAACAGAAGCAGACCTATCGGTACGAGGAAAAGCAACCATCGGCGCATGTTTTTAATTCTCAGCGAGGAATGTCATCCGCACAAGCGGACGCTGGTACCGTTACTGGTGCGCGACGCCCTGCTCTCGCTGCAGTCGAGGGTCTACGTATGCCGGTGAGCTTGTCGCTCCTCCCTACCCTTATCTTTTAAAGGCAGTTAAAATGCACCTAGCTACAAAATGGAAGTCTGGATCAGGCTTGCAGAAACAGCCAGGCACAGTATCACTTTTATGGAAACCAATCCCATCGTTGATAGATCGACGATTCAAAACAATATAAAGACGGATCCTATGGTCTCTGAGCCTACTATTAATAAACAAGCATCTGGCGCATTGCTATATGCCCGTATCGTATTCTTCTGTTATTACATGGCGTTCGGGGCTTTCTTCCCCTTTATCAATCTTTACTATCAACGTATTGGATTGACCGGAGTGCAGATCGGTACCCTCTCCTCGATTCCCTTGCTAGTCATGTCGACAACTTCCGTACTCTGGGGAGGGATTGCAGATGTCCTTCGTCTACACCGCAGAATCTTAAACATCGCACTGTTTATCGCCCCAATTGTTGTTTTCTTCCTTTCCCGAACCACAGAATATTCTATCTTGATCCCCTTGGTTATCGCTTACGCGTTCTTTAGCGCCCCCATCATCCCGTTATTGGATAATGCTGCACTCGAGGCGATAGAAACACACGGCGGTACCTACGGTGGATTACGAGTCTGGGGCTCAATTGGTTGGATGGCTTCCACCTGGATAGTAGGAGAATTAATCGATAAATTCGATACATCCTGGCTCTTCTATAGCTACATCACCCTCATGGGATTGACTTTCATTGTCTCCA
Source organism: Anaerolineae bacterium (assembly GCA_030598885.1). GTDB lineage: Bacteria > Chloroflexota > Anaerolineae > Anaerolineales > E44-bin32 > DUEZ01. The sequence goes on from JAUVOZ010000079.1 coordinate 1,079, forward strand.
TCTTCCAGCCGGTTAGAAGTAAAATCACCCGATCCTCCCTTGATCACAATCTTCATCGTTTAGTCACTCGTCACGACTTCATTTTCTTTATCATCAGCATCCTTCTTCTCGCCGTGGCGACCGGATCAGTGAATAATTTCTTTAGTCTCTACATGGATGGCCTTGGTGCAAGTGAGGGAGCCATTGGATTGGCATGGTCTATAGCTGCGTTAAGTGAGATACCGGTAATGCTTTTATCGGGGACAATCATGAGACATATCGGTGATAGTGGATTGTTGAAAATTTCCTTTATCACCTATGCATTTCGATGGCTCGTATACTCATTTATTCAAGTCCCAGCGTTGGTACTTCCTTTACAACTCCTCCACGGTTTTTCATACGGTACATTTCAGGTAGGTGGTGTCACCTACGTCAATAATCGTACACCAAAGAGCATGAGGACCACCGGCCAGGCTATCTTCACCACAATATCCTATGGAATAGGTCCAATCATTGGAACTTTAATCGGTGGCTATTTCTATGACACAGTAGGGATAGCAACCTTATTTCGTATTCTCAGCGTAATAACAATAGTAGGACTAAGCGTTTTCTTGTTTGCCAGCAAACCTCGAGATGAGCCAGGAATTACGGTATCCGTAAACCCAGACTACGATCCTAGATAATTTCGGGTCTCCTCCAATAACTATGGAATGTTGACATAATTTCATTGTTATGTATGTTATTTACCTCAAAGCAAATTCATCCTGTCTACCTATTACTATAGAGGCGGCTCCTAGCGAAGCGGCGTGGGCATGCCGCCGACAGTCAAGCGTGGGAGCCTGACCTGCTGGAGAATTAGGTGAGAAATGTGGGTATTGTATCCTGCTCCGCGGTGATTGAAGTCAATGTAGAGAAATTGCATTTACCACATAATTTGGAGGAGAACCATAAGTTATATCCAAGGGATACATGATGTAACAGAATCATGTATGATTGATGCAATCGGGTACAAGCCAAGTTCTTAAACCTTGAATACAAACAAAATCGCCTAGGTATAAAAAACGCATCTAGGCTACCTGGATATTGGAGGAGGTAGAACAATGGAATACAGATTTCTAGGTTCATCTGGACTTCAAGTATCAGCCCTATCCTTAGGATCATGGATCACTTTTGGTGAACAGGTGGGGGAAGACTTAGCCTATGAGTGCATGCAGTTGGCTTATGATTCGGGGGTAAATTTCTTCGATAATGCCGAAGTCTATGCTAATGGCGAAGCAGAGACCATCATGGGAAACATTATCAAGAAGGCCGGTTGGAAGCGCTCCGACCTGGTCATATCAACCAAGATTTTCTGGGGCGGCTCAGGTCCTAATGATAAAGGACTTTCACGTAAACATATTATCGAGGGTATCGATGCTTCCTTATCTCGGCTTCAGATGGAGTATGTGGATTTGGTCTTCTGCCATAGACCAGACCCGTACACACCGGTTGAGGAAACTGTGCGTGGGATGAACTACATAATCAACCATGGAAAAGCATTTTATTGGGGGACGAGCGAGTGGAGCGCGCAGCAGATAATGGAAGCTTACGCTATTGCCCGACGCGAGCATCTTATCCCACCCCAAATGGAACAACCTGAGTACAACATGTTCAATCGCGAGCGGGTCGAGAAGGAATATGCACGGCTTTATACTGAGATCGGCCTTGGTACGACAATCTTCAGCCCACTAGCAAGTGGTGTGCTCACTGGTAAGTACAACAAAGGAATACCCGAGGGAACCCGCGCCACACTGAAAGGTTATGAGTGGCTGCGTAGGTACCTTGAGAGCGATACCACCCGACAAAACATTGAGAAGGTAAAGCTGATTACACCGATTGCCGATGAACTCGGCTGCTCAATGGCCCAGGTGGCGCTTGCCTGGTGCCTGAAAAACCAGAACGTCAGCTCGGTGATCACCGGCGCTTCACGTCCCGAGCATGTATCGGAGAATATAAAGTCGCTTGACATCGTCGAGAAGCTGACCGATGAGGTCATGGAGCAGATAGAAACGATCCTGGACAATAGACCAGAACCAGAATCAGATCCTAGAGAATGGTAGGGGATGGCTATTGGTTTACGAGGGGGAAATGGCTATGATTAAATCCGCCATACAGGTTGGGTTTGATCGATCCCCTTGCTTAGGAACCCATTACCCTCTGGCGTAAACGGCTTCTTCTTAGGAAAGGAGATACGAATGTCGATGGAGTATGGTTCACGCCAATTGGAAGTTCGTCGTCCACCATCGCGGGTCGGCTTGATTCAGATTGCTGGCAGCTTGATCGTGCTGGTTCTCATCCTCATCAGCGGTTTTTTCAACTACCGGGCGATCGGCGGCTCAATCCAGATCGTCTACGATTTACTCACCGGAGACGGATTCGGCCGCGGGGAAACTATTGAAATCATTGGCGTTGTGTACTCCCTCGCTCTCGGTATCTTCGCTCTGTTCTTCCTGCCCGCGGTTTTAAAATCATTGACTTTCGCCTTCAAACAAGTTATCCGAGGCGTCAGTGAGCTAGTTACGCCGTGGATGCCGGCCAACATTCCAGGTCCGTATCAAAACTATGAGGAGGTCGAAAAGGGCTTCCGGGAGCGGACGCTATCGATTTACCAGACGTCGGATCCGTTCGTTAGCGGTTTGTTTGGCGCCAATACGATGTTCCTCTCCCCGGCGAGGCGCAAGGTCGTGAAGAACATGGGGGATGACCTCAAGGGAACCGCGCGAAGGATCGGGTCTGGAATTCTACTTCTAGCATTGATTCTGGGTTTCTTCTATTGGATACCCACCGATTCAGCCCGGGTTTTCCTGGTCGACCTGGGCAGAGACATCGCCTTTCTGCTAATGGAAAAAACGGCGCGCAATACAGTAATAGCCGCGGTCGTCGTGCTCATCGCTCTGTATGTGTTGAACGCTGGGATTGAGATCGCGGCAATTTTTTTCTTGGTGCCAAAGAAACAGCCGGTCACCATTGCCCACGAGGGGACAGAGCACTTCAGGGGATTTGGCCATCCAGACCAGGTTTTATCACGCCTGCCCGATCTTGCACGAACGTTGGAGTGGAGTGGATTCCACAACCGTGTGCACAGTTCATGGGGAGAAGTGCCATCTCCATCGGTCGACAATGTGGGAGCCTTTAGCGGTAATATTATTATCGAACAACAACCTAGACCGATGGAAACAGTCAGCGACTTAGCGGCATTCGTTTCTCTGGGGGCGGGTTGGCTACTCTACCTGGCAGGCATATACATCTATCTATTCAGATTGATACCCAGTCTGATTTACGAAGGGGGGATCGCCTTCCTGTATGCCCCGCTTTTCGTCCTACTCATGGGAATCGCTGCGTCCCAGGCAGTGAAGAACGGAACCCGACTGATCGATAACGCAATGATGCTCTTCATGTCAGTGAAGTTCCAGTCCACTGCCATTCTGATGGATTTAACCGGTACCCTCTCCCGGGCGGATGTGAAGGTTGGGAAATCAATCGCCGATAGCATCGAATCGAGCAGTGTGGTTGTACGCTCGGACTTCACCGCACATTTCTTTTCCGCAGAGTTGATCAGCGAGGCCTCACAGTTGGACGCGGAACGAGACCTGCTCGCCATGGATAAAACCCAAGAAGCCCTTGAATGGATCGGTTTCTTCCGTGAGGGGATCAACATCCTCCGCGAGGAAGGGGTGAAGCCAGTGGGCGTTGACCTCAGTGCCGATGAGGTGAAAGGGATCACCCAAGCGAACATTGGTATCTCCGCTCACCGCTCCAGCGCCATCGAGAGAGCTCAACTCGAAGCTGCGCATGGTGGGGAGGAATCCCTCAAGCTGCTTGAAGAATTGCATGATGGCGAGAAGGAGCCGGAAGAGGAGATTGACCAAGCAAGTGAAGCCGAGCCTGAAGTGGATCAAAGCGCTGAATACAAGGAGTGCCCTGATTGCGCGGAAATGGTCCGGGCCAGGGCCCGCAAGTGCCGGTTCTGCGGATATCGTTTTGATGAACAGGAGAGCTAGCCGGGTAAAACAGAACCATCATTTGAAAGGGCAGATGTCGTCAGGGGAATAATCACGACTATCCAACATCACCCTTGGGTTTTCCAACATATGAACATGAGATTAAATGAAATGAATCTGTACCACCTCGGTGACTTAAGATAAATACTGTGTCGACCAACCAGAATCTCTCCAAAATAGTTGAATTCTTTAAAGCCCGCTTTCCTGAAAAGGCTCATCCAGCGTGGGGTTTTCAACGTCGAGACATGTGTCCGATCACCAAGATTACTTAGCGCGGTATGGATTTTCCCCAGGAAAAGAGAATTATTAGGCACCGAACCAAAGAAAATGCCGCCTTTGTTTAATATCTGGTAGATCTTGCTTACTACTCTCTCCGGATTATGGAAGTGCTCCAGAACGTTAAACGCGGTCACAATGTCGAATGACTCGGGAGAAAAATCAACCTTGGTTATATCATCGATGATGATTGGGTAACCAGATTTCAGAAGAGATGAACTTATTGCGGATGAGATGTTATCGATCCCGGTTGATTCGAAATACTCTGATGCCTGAAGCATGAATTCGCAATCCCCACATCCCACATCCAGAAGCCTACCGCTCTGTCTGTGTTCTAACAACACTTCTAAGCGTTTATTGTTTCGACGAGGAGTTGCGTATTTAAACCAGCTTAAATTCATAGTAGGATACCAAGCACCTCAGTCCATCGAAAACGGTCCAGCGATGCTCACGATTCCTAGCCTGAACTAAGCCGGTCTAAACTTATCCAGATTAACTTGTAAATCATGTTCCCCATTTCGTGTACTCTTTGGCTACGGAAATCAGCCAGCAAGTACCAATTATTGTTGGGATCGATGTACAGGTAATTAATCTAGTCAATAAAACACTAAAACCTCCGACTTGAGGTGTAATCAAAAGCCACCAGTCTGGGTTTAGTGGTAAATGATTTTGGTAGGTTGAAATTACGTGGTTGTGCCATTGGTGGATCGCTGGTATTTATCACGGCGAGAGTGTTTGTGAAAGTAGCTATGGAGCCGGCTTGATAGAGATGCCCCCCATGGCCCAATGGTCGCTTTTACCCAGGGAGGCGCTGATCGTCAACTGAGTGTTGACACCATCGACAATCGAGCCGGCGCCAATTTCATTCCCGCCCCCCGCCGATAGATTCCATTGTTCATCTGCAGGCAGCGAAAAGATTACCGATCGGCAGGTCTCACAGGAGAAGACGCCCAAGACCAGTTCGCCTAATGCCGAAGGTACCGTTACGCTCGCCGAGCTGCTGGTGGCGTTGTTACCAATGAAGGTTCCTAATGGATCAATCTGGTCGACACCGGTAAAGGTGATCACGCCACCCACCGCATAGCGCTTCAAGTCAGCGCTGAAGGTGATAACCACATTATGGGTGCCAGTTGGCGGGTCGACCAGCATCCAGATCTCGACCCGGGCATCGTCCGACTGTGTTTCCGAATTGACATAGGTGAGGTATTTGCCGTTGACGGTGATGGATAATACGGTCTCCAAGTAGTCGTTGTTGATCGAGGCCCCGACGAGCATCAGGCGATCCAACCCCGAGGTGGTATGGGAAATGGTGAGGCTGGAGCCATTGGTAGTGCCGGAAGAGACTGCATCCACATGGGGGATGATGGGAGGTTCGGGTGTCGATGTCGGGGCGATCGTATCGGTTGGAGTGGGCGTCGGTGTCGGTGTGTCCGTCGAAGTCGATGTTGACGTAGATGTCGCCGTAACGGTTGGTGTGAAGGTGTCGCTGGGTAAGGGTGTATTCGACGCTGTAGGCGTTTCTGTTGGTGTAGCGGACGGTGTGGGTGTGGAGGTCGATGTCGGTGTGTCAGAGGGTGTCGCCGTAACGGTTGGTGTGAAGGTGTCGCTCGGTAATGGCGTATTGGTCGCCGTGGGCGTCATAGTTGGCGTATGGGTTGAAGTGGGCGTGTCAGTTGAGGTTCCGGTTGTAGTTGGTGTAGCGGTGACGGTGAAACCTGGCTTGATGGAGATGCCGCCCATGGCCCAATGGTCACTGTTGCCCAGAGAGGCGCTGATGGTCACCTGAGGGCTGGCACCCTCGAGCGTCCCGCCGGCGCCAAACACATTGCCGCCCCCTGCTGAGAGATTCCATTGTTCATCCACAGGCAGCGAAAATGTTACTGAATTGCAAGTCTCGCAAGAGAGGACGCCCAGGACCAGTTCGTCCACCCCAGAGGGCACCGTTATGCTCGCCAAACTGCTGTCAGCGTAGTTCCCGATGAAGGTGCCTAATGGATCGATCTGATCGACACCAGTAAAGGTGATCACACCACCCACCGCATTGCGCACCAAGTCAGCGCTGAAGGTGATTACCACATCGTAGGTGCCGGTTGGCGGGGCAACCAGCTTCCAGATCTCGACCCGGGAATCATCCCCTCCACTCCCCTGGTGATCGACATAGTCAACCCGAGTGAGCGGGGCTCCGTTGTAGGTGATGGTGGATACGATCTCACCGCCGGCGTTGTTGATGGAGACCCCGACGAGCATCAGGCCGTCCGACCCGGAGGTAGTATGGGATATGGTCAGGTTAGAGCCATCGGTGATGCTGGAGGAGATAGCGTCCACTTGGGGGATACTGGGAGGTTCGGGTGTAGCTGTCGGAGTGGCCGTAACGGTTGGTGTGAAGGTATCCGTCGGTGTTGGCGTATCGGTCGGGGTCGGTGTATTGGTCGACGTGGGGGTAAATGTCGGCGTGTCTGAGGGAGTCGGAGTATCCGTAGGTGTTAGCGTATCCGTTGGTGTCGAAGTTGATGTTGACGTAGATGTCGGTGTGGGTGTGGAGGTCGATGTGGTCGTGTTGGTTGGTGTCGCCGTAACGGTTGGTGTGAAGGTGTTAGTAGCCGTTGGAGTATCGGTAGGCGTCGGTGTCGAAGTCGATGTTGACGTAGATGTCGGCGTGACCGTATCAGTTGGAGTGTCCGACGGTGTCGCCGTAACGGTTGGTGTGAAGGTATCCGAAGGCGTGGGCGTCTCAGTAGGCGTATAAGTTGATGTTGCGGTCGCAATTGGTGTAGCAGTGACTGCGGAACCCGGCCTGATGGAAATCCCACCCATAGCCCAATGGTCGCTGCTGCCCAGGGAGGCACTGATGGTCACCTGAGGGCTATCACCCTCAACCGTCCCGCCGGCTCCAAACTCATTGTTGCTGGCTGAGATGTTCCATTGTTGAACCGTAGGTTCCGAAAATGTGACCGAGGTGCATGTCTCGCAGGAGAAGACGCCCAAGATCAGTTCGCCGGATGCCGAGGGCACGGTAACACTCGCCGAGCTGCTAGTGGTGTTGTTCCCAGCGAAGGTGCCCAAGGGATCCGTCTGATCGACACCGGTGAAGGTGATCACGCCACCCACCGCATAGCGCATCAAGTCAGCGCTGAAGGCGATCTCCACATTGTGGGTACCCGTGGGCGGGTTGACCAGCTTCCAGATCTCGACCCGAGCATCATCCGCCTGTGTTTCCGAATTGACGTAGGTGAGGAGAACGCCATTGTAGGTGATGGAGGATACGGTTTCTAAGTTGTCGTTGTTGATCGAGACCCCGACGAGCATCAGGCGGTCCGATCCGTATGTGGTATGGGAGATGGTCATGCTGGAGACATCAGTGGTA
>JAUVOZ010000102.1 GCA_030598885.1 Anaerolineae bacterium
TGCCCGTCCACCCAAGCGTAATAGCGGCAACAAGTACTCCACCAGCACCGACGTGGTCGCCACCGCTCGCGCTATCGCCCAATCATAACTCTGACGGTGCTTGGGCTGATGGCCAACCCGCTCCGCCCGAGCATGTACCACATCAACCCCCTTCAATTCGAGCGAACGCACCACATGGAAGCAAAATTCGGCTTTCTTACTAATCGATTCAACCAGGGTCAATTGAATTTGTGGGCAGACAATCTTGAGTGGAAGACCAGGAAAGCCTGCACCAGTGCCCACATCGATCACCCTGCCGGCTGGTGTAGGGCGCATGGCCAGAATACAGGTGAGTGAATCGAGGAAGTGCTTAACCTCGATGCCCGGTAAGTCCTTAATTGCTGTAAGATTGAATCGCCGGTTCCATGCCATCAACTCAGATGCGTACCAATCAAAGGCCTTGAGTTGGTGAGCGTTTAACTTTAGACCCAGTAATGATTGGGCCGTCTGGGGCAACCCCTGGTAACCTGCCACTTGCACCTCTAACTTACCCGCTCCAGGTGGAAGCAGGTGCGAACCTGGCCGACTGTCAGCCCACGATAATTGGTAAACGCCCGCGGGCTAAATTCAGCCAAAGCCTCCTGTTCCTCTCCCTGTAATGCTCCAAGTCCTTCCAACACGGCCAAAGCTACGACGGTGCGCGCTCGCTGACCGCGATCCCCGTCACCGATTTTGATCGCTACCCCGACGGCTGACGAGCCAGACCCGAGCGCCCCTGCGGGAATGCCAATTCCCTGGTATGCCTCGGCTCCACCCTTAGTCAGCAATCGACCACCGGTAACTTCCATCAACCGGGTATCAAAACGATCCGGTCCGGCCACCATATAGGGGTTAGAGGTCATAGCGTCGACCACCTTTCGGCAGGCTTCAGCCCGGTCTGCAGACAACCCCGATGAATCCATTAATCTAGCGTACGCTGTAGCTGCAGCTTGGAGCGGTACCGCGAAAGTAGGCACCGAGCAACCATCGGTACCCAACACTACCTCCCCCGGATCCAACCCGCACATCTCAGCAAAAGTTTGCAGAATAAGTTCCTGGACTGGATGGTGAGGATCAATATAGTCCGACAGGGACTCCCCTAGGAAGCGGGCCATCGCCAGCATGCCAGTGTGTTTGCCGGAGCAGTTGTGAAAATTAGGGGTGGGCTCTCGCTGCTCCTCCTTCAGACGTTGTGCGGTCTCGTGATGGTAGGGTAAGTGTACTCCGCACAATAGGTCATCCTCGGTTACTCCAACTTTACTCTGGATCGAAGCCACCGTCTGGACGTGCTCGTCAGTACCTGAATGCGAGGAGCAGATCGCCGCGATCTGCTTAGGGGAAAGGTCATAGTGAGCAGCAGCGCCGCTTTCCACTATCGGCAATGCCTGAAAGGGCTTGGCGCTCGATCGAAGGTAGGTCACAATCTGCGGGTCGCCCCACCAGGCATACAATTTCCCAGATGCGTCTGAGACCGCCACCGCGCCATTGTGTATCGACTCGACGATATTGCCGCGTGTAAGCTCGACAACGGGTTGGTAACTCATGCTAGATATCCTTAGTGAAGGACACTGACCAGGCAAGTGCGCTGAGGAGAGCACCTCCAACTATGCTTTAGGTTTCGGGTGTAGAGAGACGACTATAAAGACGCGTTAAACCTGCCTGCAATCGGAGCATCACGTGATCCCGTCGAGCTCTAGGAATAATGAAATCTTTCATCAGCGGTGATGCATATTTAGCAGCAGCCTCTGTCGGTGCTCCCCTATCGACAAGCCTCTCCAATCGCCACGGAATTTTTCGCAGGAAGCGAGCCATGTTGTTGACATCCTCGCGCTTGATCAGCCCATCCCGTGAGGAAATCAACTTATACTCGCTCATGTGAGAGCTTCGTAAATCGTCGAGTGTATTCATCCAGGTTTCAATCTCAGCCTCACCAATGAATGGAGGTTCAGCTACCGTTACCGCATCCCCGATGAAAGCCACCTTTGCTGTAGGGAGCACCACCCAGATCGATCCCGGGGTTGGTCCAGGACGATGCCAGAGATGGATTTCGCGCTTGCCCAAATGGAGAAGAATACATTCAGAAAATGTCAAATCCGGCACCGTGTTACGCACGCCAGTGATGCGCTTTAGGTGATCTACCTCAGCACCAATGGGTCGGGTGCCACCCTTGAAGGTATCCGACCAATTACTCATCAATTGGCGCGTCCAATCGTGGGCCACTATGGGTAGATCAAGAATCCGGGCGCCCAGTACACGATCGGGATGGGAGTCGAGCAAAATCAGATAGCGCGGTTTTCCATAATCCTCCAAGGCTGCCAGCCAGTTACGTCCATCCTCCGCACGCGGTGGACAGTCGATCAGCAACAGACCATCATTGGTGACGATGAGGCCTTGTATTACGCCGGGATATTTGGTTTCCAGGTAAACGCCGGGGGCGATACTACGCATGCAGGCTCCCATGAAGTGGGACGAGATACTCAATTATATTGGGAGTGAGAAGAGAAAAGTCGATCCTTTCTTCTCCCCACTTTCCACCCAAATGCGACCTCCGTGGGCTTCGATCGCTAAACGACAAAAAGCTAGTCCAATTCCCCGACCTTTCAGGCGCGACTCCTGACCGATGCGAGAGAACTTTTCAAAAATTCGTTGTTGATCACGGGGTGGGATACCCTTCCCGCTGTCTTTCACACCGACAATAATGTGATCGTCCTTCTCCCGAACAGCGACGGTGATGTGACCCCCACCGCGTGTATGCTTAACTGCGTTCTCCACTAGGTTGATCAAAACTCGTCGGATCATATCCACATCCATCTCCACATCTGGCATGTTGGATGCAAGATCAAATTTAATCACGTGACCCTTCGCCTCCGCTGTCGGGTGCACCTCCTCGACTGCTTCAGTGATCAAGACGTCGATAGCAGCCCGTGTCTTTTCGAGTACAGCCTGACCAGCCTCGAGGCGATCTAGATCCAGTAGCGATTCCACTAGTCTGGAGGCTCGCCGACCTGAGCGCTGGGCGATAGATAGCACCGATTGTCCCGCCTCATCATCGTCCGAGATAGAAGCTTGCATCACCTCTAAGCTAGATAGGATGTTGCCAAGTGGTGAACGTAGGTCGTGGAAGACCATCGAGATCAGATCGGTACGTAATTCGTCAAGCTCCAGACGCTCAGAGATATCTCTCAGGATCCACTGCATAAACGGTTGCTGACCGATGTCGATACGCTTAGCGTGTACCTCGATCGCCAGGGGGTGCCCTTTACTATGGTCAGCTTGGCTTTCATAAGCCACTGTCTGCCCTGGTTTCAATTGGGATAGGTCGTCCGGTAACTGTCCGCTATCGGGACGATGAAGGCTGAGGACCGATCTACCAAGCAATTCCTTGCGGGGATAGCCCAAAAAGGTCTCCGCCCGGCGGTTGGCGTCGGTGATCGTCCCGTTGAGGTCAGTGATCAGGATCGGGTCGACGCTATCCTCAAACAAGCCGGCATAGCGTAGTTGGGCTGCCTGGATTTCGGCGAACAGTTGCGCATGGGTGATCGCGCTTCCCGCCTGGGCGGCGATACCCATCAACAATTCTATTTGTTCCTGCATGAATTCATCCCGTAGTGGGTTTACCGCTTCCAGCACCCCAATTGTGCGCCCTTTCACCCGAATTGGGGCACCCGCGATCGCTCGCGTCTCAAAGCCAACCTGTTCATCCACTTTCCGAGAAAAGCGGGGATCCCCCCTGACATCAGGAACCACCAACGGCTCGTCGTGCTCCACAATCCAACCGGCGACGCCTTCGCCACTCCCCAAGCGTATGCCGGTCATATTGTCGGCCACCTTCCCGCTGGCCACCTTAAACTCCAGATCCCCAGTAACCTCATCCAGCAACCACAGTGAAGTGCCCTCCACGTAGAGCGATTCCTTGGTTTGCTGGGTAATATGTTGGAGCACTTCATCCAGGTTAAGACTGGATGTGACCACACGTGCAGTTTCTGCTAACGCGACCATGGCCTGCACCCTTCGTTGTATCTCGCCATATAGCTGCGCATTGGCCACCGCCGCTGCAGCCTGATCGGCAAATGCTGAGACCACTTCGACCTCAGCCGAGCCATAGGCGCCCACTCGATGGCTGTCGAGGTTGAGCACGCCTACAGCATGATCACGCACCACCAATGGCGCTCCAATCCATCCGCGGATTTGACTTGTCTCCGGTAGTTCATCAATCTGAATCCAGCGGTCGTCCTGCTGGACATCATCCACCACCATCGGTTGACCAGTGGTGAGCACACATCCCACCAGCAATTCAGGGTCCAAGGGAATTGTGAGACCGAGGACGGTCTCGTAGTCAGCGAAACCGCGGGCAGCTACCAAACGCAGTTGGTCATCCTGTTTGACAAGAATACTGGCGCTATCATAAGCGATCAATCGCTCAAGCTGCTCCAGGATTTGGGGAAAGACTAGCTCCGGGTCGATCGTCGAGTTAATCGTGCGAGCGATCTCTTGCAGGGTTGACGAAAAACGCCGGCGCTTCTGCTCAGCCGTGAATAGACGCGCCCTTTCAACCGCAATCCCCGCTTGATCAGCGATAGCTTGAAGCAAGGTCATTCCCTCTTCGCCGAAGTGACCAGCGTTAGGGTGAACCATTGTCAGCACACCAACGACCCTATCTCGCGCCACCAGAGGCACGCTGATCGCTGAGCGGGAGATATCGTCGAATTCATTTCCGGGTTGACGCAGCCAACGATCATCATCATGCGTACTGGGCACGAAAGCCGCCTGGCGATGTTCAAAAACCCATCCAGCCAAACCCCGCTCAAAAGGATCCACCAGCCTTCTAGTCGAATTTTCGAGTACCTGACCGTTGTAAGCCGCTGCGCCTTCAGTCAGTGTGCCCTTCTCGTCGAGCACGATGATGCTTCCGCTGTGAGCGCCGACTTCCTCTAACGTCAATTGCAGAACGCGGGGTAAAAGCTCGGAAAGGTCAAGTTGCGCTGCCAGTTCGCGGCTGATCGAATAAAGTAGTTCGAGAGATGCTCGGTCACGTTCCATTGCGTTCGATTCTGCGTTCATGATAAGTCTTTCAATCCTGCACACTGTCCAATTTACAAGCAAGGCGCGCCAAGCCGTAATAGGCTAACCGCGTCAAGCCGGAGGTCTTGCAGATTGTTAGAAGCTGATCGGCATCCTAGGATGCCCGGCACTCAGATCACTCCAACCTGAAGAGTGCACTCATCTTGCTCCGAGTATAGCACATGGATATTGAGGAGCAATATTACAATCGTCAGGTTTCATGCCCGGCTGGTGAAACACCAGAGCTTATGATCGTCAGGAGATCTAACCGATGAACGGCTAGTCTTTTCCCCTCCGACCCCGCTCCTGGTGAATGAAGATCCAGCCGACGATTTCGCCCACATCGAATGTATCTTCATCCCGCCAGCTGACAGTCGATGGATACGCCCGATCGAGGCGTGAACTGGTGTCTCCAGTTAACATCTCCTGGATGGAGGTTCTCAGCATCTGTAATCGATTCTGCCATTGGATGACATTAGCCGGCGTGAGATCGACCCAGCCGTGTTCCGCATCGGGAGACTTATTCACCGGTCCACGAAGTAAGCGCTTGCCATCAGAGAGCAAGATGGGGATCCCGATTGAGAGAATGTGCTGGCGCAATCGTGGATCGTGCGACACCTCCTGAGTCATATCTTTCGCAATTTCATCCGGCTTTCCACCTATCGCCGCCGACAACGTCTTGCAGGTACGTTTGAGTAGATAGGCTTCAAAAAGGAGTTTCGACAGCCGAGGTGGTCCCAACAGCTCAAAGGCGATCGAATCTACCTCATGCTCGACCTCAAGTTGACGCATGCGGTTAAGCGCCGCCTGGCGTAAGAAGCCCGCCCGGTACGAGGGACCCATCACCGACCCGTCCATTGCCGCGACGACATCGCGTCCCGTGTTTCCCCCCCGAACCTCCACCACTACATTGTGAGCTATCTCTTCCGGCGTGACGAACTCCATCTGCCCCAAGGTTGTGATAGCCGTGAACTCCCCAATGGCAAATAACCCGTTCTCACCGGTGTCGATGTAAACCGATTCCAGGAACTCACCAGTTGCCTCACCGAATTCGCCCTTTGGTGTCAGGGTATCTGGGTCATTGAGCGAATAGGCGGACTCAGGCGGACAATCGTAGAGCGGAAAGGTCCGTCCACCACTACGGATTGGACCGTAGTTGATCTCCTTCCAGGCGATGGCTGCCGTGGGCTTTATCTCTTTGACAATCGCTGGTCCTCCCGGTGTGCGTGCCAGGAGGAAGGTCAACATCGTCTGTGCACCAGCCACAGCCGACTTGGAGAGCAGTACACGTGAAGGTTTCTCCTCACCGTGGGTATAAGGGATGTTCAGACCCATACCGCCTGTTCCGCTGGTTCCAACCTTGATATACGCCTGCGTCCCCGCCTGAAGCATGGCCTCATACAGGATTTGCATGTGTCGCACCAACTGCGGTACATAAAGCGAGGCCAACAATCGTTCAACTTCCTCCGGCCAATCAGCTTGCTCTTCGCGGGCGATCAAATCCTCCAGACGCCGTGCGTTCTGGAAGATATTTTGATACGCAACCGCAGTCGCCGTGTTAACGCAGTCGATGACGATATCTGCTGCCTGTCCGGCCAACCCGCCTGCGGTCCCGGTGATCAACTGGTAAAGGTGCGAAGAGATTAGAATGTCTTCATCTAGTCCATCGAGGATGTCAGCCACCAAACGGCGGCGTTTATGCCGATCATCCAGCACCGCGACCCGGGGGTGAATCCCTTCTGGTGCCTCCTGCCACTCGGCTCGTAGCAGCAGATCGCCCCAAGTAGGTATAATCTGAGTCTGCGTGTCCGGGTGTTCCATTTGCAGACGCTCTACCGCTGACTCCGCTTGCTCCTGGCGGAGGGAGGCCACCACAAGCCGGCCAGGACTGTACCGCAGCAACTGGCGGCATACCGCCATCCCGACAAGACCGTAACCCCCTAGCACAAGCACGTTCTTATTTTGGATATCCACTGTGGATACTCTCCTCAAAGTTATCTACGTATCGTCCCCCAGGATACCGCACAACTTACCCAATGAAAAGCAAACGCGCCA
>JAUVOZ010000088.1 GCA_030598885.1 Anaerolineae bacterium
ATCGTGCCACCTGATCCTGATCGGATGGCGCCGCCATGCGTTTGGTGAAATCTGGGCCGGTTCAGCGCTTGTCGACCCACTGCTAGCCTTAACCACCGCCGACCTGGACGGCGATGGACGGGATGAGTTGATCGCCCTTGAGAGCCATTACGATGAACCACGAGAAATAGGTCGCACGGTCACAGTCTGGGAATGGAACGGATTTGGATTCTCCCTTCTATCGCGCGGACCCGAAGGAAGCTTCCGCGCGTTGCTCGCTGTCCGCACTCCGAATAAAACCAATCTCCTGCTCGTCCAAGGGATCCCATGGAGGTGAATCATGCCTAAAGTATGGCGCACGAAACTTGTGATTTTTACCCTGCTTCTCTCAGTTTTGGCCTGCAACCTGCCGCTGCCAACCAGCCCGGCTACAACCATGCCAGATGGAACACCTGAGCCCGAACCGACCCTTCCATCCCCCACACCAACACCACCAGCCGGCGTCTACGCTCCAGCCTTCGCCAGTTACAACAAGCAAGTTGTATATCTGCCGGAGACATTCAGCGGCTATAGTTTACCCTTCGACATTCCTACGCTACCAGCCATAGATGACTTCGAATTATCACCCGAGCAAATCGCTTTGCTCGCTCAAAACGGCTTTGTTGTAGCCGCACCAATCCCGGGGGAGTTTCGCGAGTTCTACCAAATTTACGAGCAGTGGCGTTACCGCGAGAAGCCGCTCTTCATCACCACCGACAGCGTGCTGCATATCTACCACCTCCTGTTTGACAAGACCCTGCGCGATCTGGAGACTCGCATCTTCATCCCAATCCTCGAGTCCCTTTTATCCACCATGCTTGACGCCAGCCAGGCGCAGGCAACCAATGTAGCCGGCACCTCACTAGAAGAACCTGCCAAGCGCAACCTGGCCTTCTTCGCCGTCGCCGCCCGTTTGCTCGAGATTGACGCCCCCACACCGGCGGAGGTCAGTGATCTAGTAGAGGCCGAACTGGCAAAAATCGAAGCTCATGCCGGTCCAGAGATCTCGCCGATCTGGGATCGGGATGACCTTCCGGCAAACAAGAAGTTGATAGAGGATTACAGCCAGTACATCCCTCGCGGTCACTACACCCGCAGCGATGATCTGAAACGCTACTTCAAGACCATGATGTGGCTCGGGCGTTTGACATTCCGTCTTCGCGACCCATTTGAAACCCAACGCGCCCTGCTAGTGACGCAGACCCTACGCACCGCCATCGCCGCTGACGGAACACCGGCACTGACCCTCTGGCAGCGGATATACGAGCCGACGGTTTTCCTGGTGGGGAAGACCGACGATCTATCGTATTTCGAGTACGGCTCATTGTCTGATTCGGTCTTCGGTCAAGACGCTAGCTTAGATGCTTTCGCCGACCCGGACATACTGGATGCCTTCCTCGAAGCAGCCGAAGAGCTTCCGCCGCCTCAGGTGAATTCGATGTGGGTGTGGATTACAGAAGACAAGGAAGAAGCCACCAAGGGCTTCCGCTTCATGGGCCAGCGGTTCACCATCGACGCTTACGTGTTTGGCCAGATGATCTGGCGCAATGTCGGAACCCTGGACAACCCGCGCGGGCTTCCCAAGGCGCTGGATTTCTTTGCTGCCCTCGGTTCGGAAGAAGCGCTCAGCCTGCTCGACGGTATGGGGGAAACGGAATATGAGAACTTCGGCAATCAGATGGTGAAAGTCCGTGGAGAATTGGCTGCCCTTGGAGAAGACACGTGGACAGAAAATGTCTACTGGGCCTGGTTATATGCCCTGCATCCCGTAATCGAGGTCAAGGATGATCGCTATCCGGAGTTCATGCGCACTCAAGCCTGGACCCGGAAAGACCTCAACACGGCGCTTGGATCCTATACCGAACTCAAGCATGACACCATCTTGTACGCCAAACAGGTAATGGCCGAAATGGGCGGTGGTTCGCCGATTGAATTCCCCAAGGGTTATGTCGAGCCTAATCCCGAAGCCTACGCCCGTCTGCAGGCATTAGCCGAGATGACCCGTGAGGGATTGCAGAACCGTGACCTATTGGACGAAGCCATGGCCGGCAATCTGGATAATCTGATCGACATGCTGGCGTTCCTTAAGAACGTCGCCGAAAAGGAACTTGGCGGCCAGCCACTTACCGAGGATGACTACATCCGCATCGAGTACTTCGGTGGTGAACTCGAAGCGCTCACCATTGCTGCCGCTGATTGCGACGAGGGTGGCCCAGCCTGCCGCGACCTTCAAGACCAGAAGGCAGCGTTGATCGCCGATGTCGCCACCGGCATGCGTGCTGGAACACCGGGTCTTTTAGCCCTGGAAGAGGCCATCGGCCAACCAACGATGATTTTCGTCGTGCTGCCCGACACACCATACCGCCTGGCTGTTGGGGCTGTTTTCACCTACTATGAATTTGAGGTTCCGGCAGGATCGCGGCTGACAGACGAGGAATGGCAGGCTCAAGTCGAGGCCGGCAACAACCCACCCCCGCCTGAGTGGACCGAGGTTTATATGGCACCGTGAAACGATCCCTCTCGCTGGGGGCACTGACGCTTGGGGTGGCTCTGCTGGTGATTGCTGTGTTTCAACCAGTGGAACACACGGCGACGCTGGCGTTCACCGGCGATGTCATGTTGGGGAGGTATGTGGCCCAATCTAATGCGCCGGGTGGATGGGATGATACATTATCTGCCCTGACACCTTGCACATCCGCAGCCGATATCGCCTTCGCCAATCTCGAGTCACCCCTCACCAAGGCACCTTTGATAGAAGACGCTCTAGACTTGCGCGCACCGCAAGAGGCTAGCCATGCTCTACAGGCATCTTATTTCGATCTGGTTTCGCTGGCAAACAACCACGCCTTCGACGCTGGTAACCAGGGTTTACACGATACCCAACAAGCACTATTAAAGGTCGGGATACAGCCCATCGGTCCGGGTGAGGAGCCTTGGGTAACCCAAGTGAATGGGTTGATCCTCGTCTGGTTCGCCTTCGATGATATAAGTGCGCCGCTCAATATGAAGATGGTCCAGGAGGCATTGGAGACCTACCGTTCAGATGCCGACCTGATTATCGTCTCGATTCACTGGGGGAGTGAACTGAACTCCGCACCCAACTACCGCCAGCGCAGCCTGGCATCAGGGTTAGCCGCTGCCGGAGCCGATCTCATCGTCGGCCATCATCCACATGTCTTGCAACCAGTCGAATGGATATTGGGCTCCAAACGTGAGCGATCAACCTTGGTGGCCTTTAGCCTGGGAAACGCCTTGTTCGACCAGGCTGCACCCCCTGCCGTCCGCTACGGCGCCATGTTGTTAGTCGATGTCGGTTTATCCGGAGTGAAAAACGTGTGTGCATTCCCTACCCAGGTGGATCCCAGGACCTGGCGGGTTGTCCCTGCCAGCCCATCAGCGACAGAGGCTATTCAACGAAATCTAGGGTTAGACTGTATGTTGCCTCCAACCTGCCAGGTAGAGGAACAATAAATGGATCATAAACCCCCGACGAGCAGGAAAGCATCCTCTCGCTCCCAGCGGGTCTGTGACCCGCTGGCCTTGTACCCAACATGATACATCGGTGGTCACAGACCCCCGATGAACAAATATTCTCTAATTCCCAATCGGTTGGATCAGTTGAAAATACCGAGGAATTCTTTACAGCACAAGACGTAAAATAATTCGCAGCCCAAACCCAATCACAACCATATTCCCCAGCAGGCTGGCGAACAACTGGAAGCGTGGAGAGAGATTTCTGCGAGCCGTGGCTCCTAAAGCAGCTAGAAGCGTCTGCCATGATAATGAAGCCAGACCAGCCCCGACCACAAACTCAACCCTTTCTCCAAATGTGACTACATTGCTGACTTCCCTACTTAAGATCAGCGCGCTGAAATATACAATCGTCAGAGGGTTTATCAACGTCAGTCCAAGGAACTGCGCATAAACTCTTAGCTTCCCCTCGATGAGTATTTGCTTTGTCCCATCAGTGGTGGAGATTTTCCTCAATCGCCAAAGCCCAAAACCACCAATGCCAAAAAGGAGTAGACCACTAATCAGACCCAGCACATCCTTGTACGGGGAAAGTGCGAGCACTAACGCTTCACCCGTCAAGGCCGCCACACCGGCATAAAAGAAGTCAGCTGAAGCTACGCCGGCACCCGCCATAAACCCGGACTGGAACCCATATCTCAGTCCCACGTCAACAATCAGTAACGCAATTGGACCAACCAGCATCGCGACGCCGAG
This sequence comes from Anaerolineae bacterium, assembly GCA_030598885.1. Taxonomy (GTDB): domain Bacteria; phylum Chloroflexota; class Anaerolineae; order Anaerolineales; family E44-bin32; genus DUEZ01. Next base: position 4,246 of record JAUVOZ010000088.1, read on the forward strand.
ACCGGCAACCACTCCTTCCCAAAATGCCACCATCGCTCACACCTGTGTCTTCTGAAATGATGATTCTCTTCATTCATTGTTTTCAGTTGTACCTGTAAGATCGTATGGTAACGCACTGGTGATTCGTACTGGGACCATTTCCCCCACTGGCACCTCCCCTTCGACAATCACCATTCCGTCGATCTCTGGCGCGTCACGGTAAGAGCGCCCCAGCGAGAGGTAATCCCCTCTCCCCTCGATCAGCGTCTGCAGCGTGTGACCAACTAATGCCTGATTCTTCTCCAATGAAATCCGCTGCTGCAGCATCATCAAGCGTTCTAGCCGCTCCTGCTTAACCTCAGGCGGGATTGGATCGCCTAGCGGTTCACTCGGCGTTCCGACCTCGAATGAAAAAGTAAAGACTCCAACCCGATCGAAGCGAATTTCAGTCATTAAATCGATCAACGCCTCGAACTCTTCCCGCGTCTCACCTGGGTAGCCAACGATGAAGGTTGTGCGCAACGCTAGATCTGGCATGGCGGCACGCATTTTACCGATTGTCTGATAGACCCAATCGACATTCGCCGGGCGACGCATTCGACGCAGCATCTCCGGGTGACCATGCTGCAAAGGCATATCCAGATAGGATATGATCTGCGGGTGCGTCGCCATGACTTCGATGAGACGATCTGTAACACAGCCCGGATAAGCGTAGAGGACGCGAAACCAATCAATCTCAGGCGCGACCCGCACCAACTCTTCTAAGAGATTCGCCAGCCCGTCTACCATCCCCAAGTCATGACCATAGTCGCTGGTGTCCTGAGCTATAAGGTTGATCTCTCGCACTCCATGTTCTTGTAGGCGGCGAGCATCCTCCAAAATCTCCTCCGGCAATCGGCTGACAGCGGTGCCTTTAATCAACGGAATGGCACAAAAAGCGCAAGGTCGGCGGCAACCATCGGCAATCATCAGATAGGCGCTAGTTCCCTGAACTAAAAAACGTGGCGTTCCATCATCCTGCGTGTCGATCATGTGTGTCGTAGGTAGATGGCAAAATGGCTTGGGTGGTCCCCCATCACGCAGCACCTGCACAACCTGAACGATATCTCTCCATCGTCGGGTACCTAATAAACCGTCGATACCGGGCACTTGGCGGGTTACCTGCTCACCATAGCGCTGGGTTAGGCAACCAGCCGCGATAAGAAGCTGGTCTGGCTTCTTACCCTCCGCCAACCGTCGTAACTCAGCGTATGATTCATCCCTGGCCGGCTCGATGAAGCCACAAGTGTTGACGATCAGAATATCAGCCTCCTCCGGACGTTCACAAATGGCGTAGCCGGCTTGGCTGAGCAGTACAGTCATTGACTGCGAGTCGACAGTATTCTTGGCGCATCCAAGCGACAAGAAAAAAAAGCGCGGTTTCGGCATGGCTAACCGCCTGTAGTTGCGATCGGTGTGGAGGTTGAGGTTGGTGTCTCGCTCACCCGTGGAGTCTCAGTTGGCGTACGGGTCACTGTGGCGGTTGGCGTCAAGACCCCTTCCAGGGTCCACAAGCGGATGACCACCTGACCAACCTCTCCTAGCAAGCCTTGGTCTTGCCCATTGTAGAACACATGCAGGCCGGCTCCGTTGCCAGTTGTCAGCTCGATCACCTGTTCGCCCTGAAATTCGAGGACCTCCCCTACGATCACCCGGTCGCGGAAAGTTTCTGAACCATCAACAACAACCCGTAGCCAAGTGCGCGCCTCAACAACGATACCCAGGTTCACGCTATCGGCCAGACCGAAGAAGATAGGTTGGGTGGGTATGACCGTCTGTACCGGCGGTGCCGCCGGGTCAGACGTAGAGGCTGACGTGATGGGCTGAGATGTCTCGGCAAGAGTGGGGGTGAAGGAGGGTATGAGAATATCTGAAACTACTTCGGTAGAAACCACCTGCGGGCGTAACATTGCCATCACCCGGTTGCCGCCCCAGATGAGGATTGCCAGAATTCCAAGCGTGATCACCGCGGCAATGAAGAGATCGCTCGTCAACCAGCGTGGTCGACGGGAATGCACCTGGACCGACGGACGGGTTGCCGGTCCCTTAAAGGTTGCTCCAGGAGCTAAACGTGTGCGGCGAGATTGTAGTGTTTCCGCGTATTGAAGCAGGATGGCATTTTCATCTAAACCCAGAAAATCAGCATAGTTATTGAGGAAACCGCGCGCCTGGACCGGGGAAGGAAGCGCATCAAAATCCCCGCGCTCGAGGGCCTGAAGATGGCTTGCGCGAATACGTGTCGCTCGTTCTGCCTCGTCCAAGGTCAAGCCCAGACGTTCACGAGCTTCCAACAGCGATCGGCCAATCTCTTCCATTCCCACCTGTGGATATGCAAAGCCACCGGCGAGCAGGAAATCCGCTCCCAGCCGGTGGCCATATCTACCGCAGGCTAAGCCTCGCCAGCGGTTACTTCTTCTGACCCCTCATCAATTTGTTCATCCGCCATTGCTTCAGCCTGCTTCGCCTGAGCCTCCAGTTCCGCCTCCTCAACCTCAAGCTTGGCCTTAAGATCAGCGAAGTCGCCCACCACTTCGGCTTCAACGATGGCCTCTTCCTCCAACGCATATGCTGTTTCAGGTAGCTCCCCCTCCCGATGAACAATGACTGTCACTTCGGGCACCAGATCTAATGTAAGCCGCACGCTCACCGAGTACACACCCAGCATCTTGATCGGCTGGTTGCCAACCTGGCGGTGTTCGATCTTCACTCCGGTCGTCATTTCGATCGCTTCGGTGATCATAGGGGTGGTAACCGAACCATAAAGTCTTCCCGTTTCACCTGCCTTGACCGCGAAAGTTAGCTCGAGCCCAGTCAACTGTTCAGCAACTGCACCAAATTCTTGATTAAGTCGCACCCGTTCCCTGGTAGCATTCTCCCGGATGCGATCAGCTTGCTTGAGCACACCTGGAGCGGCCAATACTGCCAGACCCTGGGGAATCAAATAATTGCGGCCATAGCCATCGGCGACTTTCTTTACTTCGCCTGCCTGACCAAGTCTGTGTACGTCTTTTAGCAACATCACTTTCATTGAGCTTCAAGCCCTTTCTGCAAAGTTTGAGCGCCGCCTACGGCGATCAGGGGTGAAGGGTACAACACCCCGCGGATGAGCATTTTACCAGAAGGTGATATCCAGGTCAAAGGGTATGCTAACAATGCCTTATTACATAATTGAAGCTTGGGATCATACTACCAATCTCTTGTCCTATAAAGTGCAAACACAGGTTGACTTGGTCTATAGACCACCCAATCTGAACCGAGCTCTTTTCAACCCACCTTCTCCATCACGATGGCATCCTCACCTCTGCGGTAGTACCGCTTCCAGATGTCAATCTCGACATAACCCAACTGTTGATACAAGCGAAGCGCCGCTTCGTTTGTGCACCTCAGGGTCAGACGGGTGCATGGCGTCGCCAACTCGCCTTCACATGCCGCCAGCAAGCTCCGTGCGATGCCGCGACGTCGGTAGTCTGGGTGAACACCGAGTGAGGCGATCCAACCCAGACTGTTCCCGCGCCGTCGGTCACCGATGATGAAGCCCACTACCCGCTCATCCACAATTGCCTTCAGACGGACAGTCTGAGGGAAAGTCAGAGCAGCCAATGTGTCAAGTAAGGGCCAGGCCTCACGACCGAAACATATCTTCTCCAGCTCCAACAGCGGTCGGAGGTCCCGCCAAGTTGCTGGTTGGACAACGACAGCCTGGTCAAGCGGATGCGATTGATTCAACACTCGGGTTTATCCATACCTGTGCGAAGGTTATCCGGCGGGTTGGTGAGCTCCATGGGGAAGATGAGTCTGGGCGGATGGCGTTGGTTGGAAATGCCAGACCGACAAGCCCAACGGCCCCTATCAAGCAGGAAGATGGAAGCAAATCCATCTCGTTATCCTCCTTGACACCGATCAAGGTAATTTATTATACCTTTTGCGTCCTTG
>JAUVOZ010000095.1 GCA_030598885.1 Anaerolineae bacterium
CAGTGAGAGCCGAAATTTCGTTATAGGATAACCTTTGTTCACGGTTTAGTTTCTCGACCAGATTCGTTTCTCAGATTTTGCCCGCATATTGTCCCCCTGAATGTCATATAACTAAAATATAGAAAACAAGTTCATATTTTTCAAGTTTGAGACGGCGAATACATTGACAACTGGAGTAGGTTCGCTATAATGTGACCAATATTGTAATAAATGACGCGACGACCGGGACGAGTAGCCGATTAACAGAGCCAAAAGGGAGAGGGGATCAATGACTGAGAGTCTCCTCTGGCGTCTGCCCGGTGAAAACCCCCCACGAGCGTGACCTGGAAAGGTCCATCGATTACGACACAGGACCGAGTAAGGGAAACGGTTCAACCCCGTTATAGGTTGTCAGAGATGGCTGGATACACCAGCTAATCTGGGTGGAACCGTGTGAGCATTTGCTCTCGCCCCAGAGGGATGAGAGCAAATTTAATTTAACGGCGAACATTAGGCTGAAAGAGGTGTAAGGATGGCTATATCGAAGAAGGAAAGGTACGAAGGATCGGAGCTTTATCGCATCCGACATTCGACGGCACACGTCATGGCCCAGGCGGTGATGGAGATGTTTCCTGGTGAAGCCAAGATTGCCATCGGCCCGCCAATCGAGAACGGCTTTTACTATGATTTCGATCTCCCTCGTCCACTGACTCCTGAGGATCTTGAGGCGATCGAAAGACATATGCGTGAGATCATCGCCGGGAATCATCACTTTGAGCGAAGAGATTTGTCAGCCAAGGAGGCTCTAAAGATATTCGCCGACCAACCCTACAAGATCGAACTGATCGAAGGATTGGAACAGGGGGGTATGGACGAATATGGCGAACCGATCGAGGGACTACCAGAGATCTCAATTTACACCCATGACGCTTTCACCGATCTGTGCCGTGGGCCACATGTTGAGCGAACGAGCCAGATCAACCCAGATGCCATGAAGTTGCTCAATGTTGCCGGGGCATACTGGCGAGGAGATGAGAGACGCCCAATGCTTCAACGCATTTATGGCACAGCGTGGAAGACGGTCGATGAGCTCGAGCAGCACATTTGGAGGCTCGAGGAGGCTCGAAAGCGTGATCACCGACGCCTGGGGAAGGAACTTGACTTATTTAGCGTCAGCGAGGCGGTTGGCCCGGGTCTCATTAACTGGCATCCTAAAGGTGGCATGATCCGAAAGATCGTAGAGGATTACTGTCGTGAGCAGCATCTAAAAGGAGGCTACGAGTTCGTCTACTCGCCTCATATCGGTAAAGCCCAACTATGGGAGACGAGCGGTCATCTGGACTGGTACCAGGAGGGCATGTTTGCACCACTAGAGATAGAGGGTCAGCAATATTACCTCAAACCGATGAACTGCCCCTTCCACATGGAGATCTTCAAGAACCGCACGCGCTCCTACAGAGATTTGCCCATTCGATACGCCGAGTGGGGTACAGTATACCGATACGAGCGGAGCGGCGTGCTGCATGGCTTGCTAAGAGTACGTGGCTTCACACAGGATGATGCGCACCTGTTCTGCCGACCAGATCAGATGCCGGAAGAGATTGACCGTGTCTTGGAGTTCAGCTTGCATATCCTGCGTGCTTTCGGCTTTGAAGATTTCCAGGCTTACCTCTCAACCCGCAACCCAGACAAAGCCATTGGTACTGCTGAAGAATGGGAAGCGCCCACCGAAGCGCTGCGCATGTCGCTTGAACGATCGGAGATACCTTACAAAGTCGATGAGGGCGAAGCGACCTTCTATGGCCCCAAGATCGACTTGAAGCTTCGTGATGTCCTTAATCGGGAGTGGCAGTTGACCACGATCCAATTTGATTTCACCTTGCCGGAGCGTTTCGACCTCAGCTATGTTGGCAAGGATGGCCAAGAACATCGTCCCTATGTGATTCACCGGGCGTTGGTGGGATCGATGGAACGCTTTGTGGGTGTGCTTATCGAGCATTATGCTGGGGCTTTCCCGGTCTGGCTGGCGCCGGTGCAGGTAGTGCTGATCCCGATTGCCGACCGTCACATCGAGTACGCCAATTCGGTAGCGGAGCGATTGAAGGAAGCGGACCTGCGGGTGGAAATCGATACACGCAGTGAGCGGATGAACGCCAAGATTCGTGATGCCCAACTCCAGAAGGTGCCATACATGTTGGTGGTTGGGGATCGGGAAGTGGAGGCGAACGCCGTTGCCGTCCGATTGCGCTCCGAAGAAGACCTAGGCGCGATGCCGGTGGAGAAATTCCTCGAGCGTACCCAGGCCGACATCGAAGCTCGTCGCTAAACGCGCCATAGACTGATGGTTAAGACCTCCGAGGTTTGATAAACCTCGGAGGTCTATGTTGAAAATTTTACTAATTGGATAATGTGCGCTTAATACTCGAGCTTGGGCTCCTTTTCAGTGCAGTCATATATCTAAATGGGATATCCACATTATTTCTTGGATTTCTTTAAAGTACGAAGACTCGCACATCATTCAGTAGATTATTGAAAGAACACCCATCGGGTGCAAAGTGCTTTAGCGATGAGCCCAGTGGTTTATCTTTGGGTTTGATGATAGCCATAATTAGCTATCTTCATGGTCGGTAATTCAGCTGACAGAGTTGGATGGCGTGATTATAATAAGAAACCTATAGTGTTGGGGGAGGAGAGAGTTGAGGAACGGATATGTTGAGACGGTTTAGTGGGGTGGTCTTGAGCGTGCTGTTTCTTCTAGTCGCGGCCTCGCTGGCTGAGGCTACAGCCTCCAGCATGCAATTGGGGATGATTTGCCCATCTAGGCTCCAGCTCCGGTACCCTCAGCATTGTTCTAATGGTGGCGCGCGAGAAGGTCTGACCGAAATGGCACTGCAAGGACTGTCCCCCCAGCGGCCATTGCCGACTGAAAGTTTAGATCCCTCGCTTGGAAATGTGCCTTTTTACTATCTGAGGTCCGGGAGGCAGGATGGCACCCCTGTGTATGGTAGCTATCAGGATGCCCTGCAAGGGCGGGATCCGGTCTGGACTGTCGAACCGGGTTTCGTATTCTTCTCTTGGATCGATCGCTTCGAAGAGGATGGCAAGGTCATCTACATGATCGCGCCAGGCATTTACATTCCGGGTGGGGGGATTGGTCGCATCTCGTTGACCTATTTTCACGGTGTGGCGTTACGTCGCACTCCAAGCCGGCCCTTTGCTTGGGTGCTGATGCGATTACAAACCTCCACCTCCCCTGGCTTTGACCAACCACAGACTGGTCGTTGGATTAATCGCTACGAAAAGGTTTGGATCTACGATGTTGAGCGGATTGGTGATTATGATTGGTACAAGGTGGGACCGAATGACTGGATCGAGCAGCGACGACTTGCGGTGGTTAAACCGGATCCAACTCGACCGGATGGGGTTGACGACTACCGCTGGATATCGATCAATCTTTATGAGCAGACACTGATGGTATATGAGGAGGGGCAGTTGATCTATGCCACATTAGTGTCAAGCGGATTAAAAGGCTGGTGGACTCAGCCTGGTTTGTTTCAGGTTTATTCCAAATTAGAAGGCGATCGGATGATGGGCTCATTTGAGGCTGACCGGTCGGATTTTTATTATCTGGAAGATGTGCCTTGGAACCTGTATTACGATAAAGCGCGCGCATTGCATGGCACCTACTGGCATAACGGCTTTGGCTACCCTCGCTCCCATGGTTGTGTGAATCTGGCACTCATTGACGCGCATTGGATATACAATTGGGCTGAGGAAGGCACCTGGGTATACATCTTTGACCCCTCAGGGGAGACTCCGACCGATCCGTCGGAATTCAGCGATGGCGGAGCATGAACTGGTTCTTTAGAAGCGAATCAAATGCCAAAATTCTGCTTCCGGAGCATGCAAGGCTTGCCTACTCTACAAGGGAATCGATCAGACCGCTGAGGCATTAATAGTCGTAGTTTCAACAGCACTATTGAATCTACGACTATTAAAACAACCAAGAATACCCCACAATATCTCCGAAATAGTACCCGCGTTAGTAGGACCATAGTACTCTGCTCAGCGAATTCAGCCGAATCTAAAATGAAGCCAGGTGAAGACCGGAACATTAAATTATTACTCTGGAGATGTGGTGTTATGTATGCTGACAATGAGCTACTCTTTCCTCCTTATGTAATCCAGCGTCTACGCCTCTCAAGGGGTGAGTCATGGCAGAATCTAGTTGATAGGGTCTCCCTGCTGTCTCAGGATGATCCAGAAAGCCTAGCGTTTTCGTTGATGATGATCTATCTTGATGGCTGTCTTAGATGCGAGACAGACTCTTACCGGGCGATGCGCGGTTGCACCGCCTGCTCCCGGCAGACCTTGCGGCGGTTCAAGCAATCGGACCAAGAATTATTGGAGTGCTATCGGGTTGCTCTAGAAGAAGTCCAAACTCATCTTAAGGCAGTGCCGGTTAAGCGTATAGTGGAGCGAACTCCTCCCGCCAAGGCAGCTTGACCGAATTATCAGGTTACCCCTGTACATAAATGGGGTGCCACCCGGCACCCCGTTTTTATTTTCTCCTCGATAGATACTTGAGTAGAGCTGCCTATATCCCGGTGTTTGAGTTTCCTGCCAGGCCCAGACAATAGTAAACTACCCTACAGCTTGCTATGGGGTTGTTTAATCGAGTTGGTTGAAATGAAGAGAACGCAGTGATAGGAGAAAAGGTTAATGTCAGACTATGATGTCGTTGTCATTGGGGCCGGACCGGGTGGTTATGCCTGCGCGATCCGTGCTGCTCAATTAGGCAAGAAGGTGGCTATAGTAGAGCGGGAGTGGCTGGGAGGGGTATGTCTGAATGTCGGTTGCATCCCATCTAAGGCGTTGCTAAAAAACGCCGAGGTAGCCTATACCTTACGCGAGCGAGGGCAGGAGTTCGGTTTTGAAGTCCAGGGTTTGAAGCTGGATTTCGGCGCGGCGGTAAAGCGAAGCCGGCGGATAGCTAACCGGTTATCTAAAGGCGTTAATTTCCTCATGAGGAAAAATAAGATAGATATTCACATGGGAACAGCCAAATTTATTGATACTAACCGGCTTATCACGACTGGAGAAGATGGCGAAACCACCACACTTCAGGCGAAGAACATCGTTATTGCCACCGGCGCTTCGCCGATGATGATTCCTGGCGTGGATATCGACGGTAAGAGGGTGGTCACTTACCGAGAAGCGATTCTACAGGAGCAACTTCCGAAGTCGGTAGTGATAATTGGGGCTGGAGCAATTGGGCTCGAGTTCGCCACGATCTGGAGCAGCTATGGAGTTGAGGTTACCATCGTAGAGATGCTGCCCCGCATCGCACCGTTGGAGGATGAAGAGGTTAGTGTGGAATTGACCAAGGCGTTCAACAAGCGGGGGATTCAAGTGCTATCAGGGACCAAAGTTGAAGGAATTGAGGTGCAAGAGGTCGGGGTCAAGGTCAAGCTAGCTGGCTCGAATGGCGAACTAGTATTGGATGCCGAGCAGGCGTTAGTGGCGACCGGTTTCACACCCAACACCACCGGGCTGGGTTTGGAAGAAATCGGGGTGGCACTTAGCGAGAAGGGTTTGGTTGAGATTGACGAGCATATGGCGACGAATGTCGCCAGCGTTTGGGCTATCGGCGATGTCACCGGCAAGTTGATGCTGGCGCATGTCGCCTCAGCAATGGGAATCGTCTGTGCCGAGAACATCGCCGGAATCGAGACGGTGGGCCTGGACTACGAGATGATGCCGCGTGGGACGTACTGCCAACCGCAGGTTGCATCCTTTGGGCTGACGGAGGCGCAGGCGCGCGAGCGCGGCTACAAGGTGAAAGTTGGTCGCTTTCCCTTCCAAGCCAACGGGAAGGCACTCGGTCTAGGTGATTATGAGGGCTGGGTCAAGTTAGTGATTGAAGCTGAATATGGGGAGATCCTGGGTGGCCATCTGATAGGTCCCGAGGTGACCGAGTTGCTACCGGAACTCACCCTGGCACAGATGATGAAGCTAACCGCGGCCGAGATCGGACGCAACGTACACACTCACCCTACGCTGAGCGAGGTGGTGATGGAAGCTGCTCACAATATTGAGGGGCACGCAATCCATATTTGAGATATAGTCTTTTTAGACTTCCGAAGTCTGGAGGTCAAAAGCATACTAAGAGTATCCCTGCATACCAGCAAAGGAGAGGTGTGATGTTCGGTCAGGAAGAGGTGACCTGGGTCAAAGAACGACACAAGGAACTGATTCTCGCCAAACCGAACGTGGTCGGGGTTGGCACTGGTTTCAAGCAATCTCGAGGACGAACGACCGATAAGTTGTGCGTAGTGGCTTTAGTGCGGGAAAAGGTGCCCAAGGCGGGACTGCATCCGGATTCACTAGTACCTTCTGAGCTGGATGGTGTGAGGACCGATGTAATACAGGTAGGCGAACTCCGAGCTTTACAGACCCGAACCGATCGAATACGACCGATTCCGGGAGGGGTCAGTCTGGGTCATTATAAGGTCACGGCTGGTACGTTGGGGTGCGTCGTCCGTGATCGGGATATCGGCACCCGGCTTATCCTCTCCAATAACCACGTCCTGGCCAACAGCAACGATGCTAGGCCGGGTGATCCGATCCTCCAACCAGGACCTTCAGATGGGGGTCGAGTGGAGAGGGACATGGTCGCAACGCTCGAGCGTTTTTGCACTATTCAATTCTCCACCGAACCAGCGACCTGTGGCTTGGCGAACGGCTACGCCAGTGTGGGCAATACACTGGCTAAATTACTAAAATCGAAGCATCGAGTAACGGTCTACCAGAGCGATCCGGAGGCTACTAATAGAGTTGACGCGGCTGTCGCCCGACCGATTGACAGTGTCGAAGTATTGGATGAGATACTGGATATTGGGGTTGTAGGTGGGACGGCGCCAGCCTGGCTCGGTATGCCGGTGCGAAAGTCTGGTCGTACGACTGGCTTCACCACTGGTCAAATTACCGTCCTCGAAGCCACGGTTATTATCAAGTACGGGGATCGTTCCGCCCGTTTCGAGGGTCAGATCATTACCGGCTCGATGTCTAAGCCAGGAGACTCCGGTTCACTGCTGGTGGCCGGCGACTCCCTGCTCGCGGTCGGGTTGCTGTTTGCTGGTTCAGACCAGGTCACGATCTACAACCCAATCCATGATGTGCTCGACAACTTGGAGGCGGTGATGTGAGTGAGTCAGACACCTCGGGAACTGACATGCAAGCTGATTACCAGAGAGCTAGATCGGTCAAGGAAAACTACGAAGCGCAATTAATGGCGAAGGCTAATGTGGTCGGTGTGGGGATTGGCATGCGTATGCGTGGTGGTGAGCCGGTGGGTGAGGTGTCGCTGGTGGTGATGGTCACTCACAAGCAGCCGCGGTCGCAACTTGCTCCTGAGGACATCGTCCCAGGCGAGATTGAGGGCGTGTCGGTGGATGTTCAGGAAGTGGGGGAGTTTGAGGCTCTAGGATAGGTCAGTTCAGGGAAAACTAATTCCTGAGGTAATCTAAGGGAAGGTTCTGTTTACAGTGGCTATGGCTTAACCTCCCCGCGTGCTCATAGCACGCGGGGAGGTGTTTATATCCTCTCCACAACCCAGAGGTGAGATAGTCCAAAGGCTCGCAGAGGGGTGCGTTCGAGGAAGTGCAGGG
>JAUVOZ010000128.1 GCA_030598885.1 Anaerolineae bacterium
ACCGGGGGTTGCGGGTTCGAGTCCTGCCTGGCCTGCCTGAGCGTAGTGTGACGATGTCTGAGGCCGGCGTCGTTTAATCCTAAGGAGAATGAGAGTGGCGAAGTCAAGAGCCGCCTCGAGAAAGAAACCGAACGCCATCGTGCGTTTCTTTCGTGAAACGGTGGCAGAGTTAAAAAAAGTTAATTGGCCTACACGCCAGGAGGCAACTCAGCTTACGGTCATTGTGCTGTTGGTAGTGATTGCCATGAGTACGCTCCTTGGTGTGCTGGACTACTTATTCTCTCGCTTGTTTGGATTTATCGTCGGCTTGGGGTAATGGTGGATCGAATCATCATTGAACGCGGGCAGACGCACTGAGTAAGAAGAACGGACATCGATTAGAAAAGGCGTACACTTGACAATGAGCGAGACCTATCGCGATGAGTGAGATGGAAAACGAGCAATCGGAAAAAATAACTCCGCCTGAAATCGAGGCGGATGACACCCATGCTTCGACCGAAGAGGGGATTGTGGACGCGAGTAGCGTGAAAGATGTTGATTTAAGTGAAACGCCGCAGGTGGAAGAGCTGATGGTTGGGGAACAGGTGGAGGATACCCCCATGATGGAGGAAGGACTACCCGCCTCCGATGATAGTGCAATGGTGGAGGAGCAGACGGGGGCTGAAGAAACAGAGGATACCACCACCGGGGAAGAGGAACTAACCTCTCCAGCTGACGAAGCCATCCTCGAGGAGGAGACTTCGGGTGAAGAAGCGAGTGCAGAAGAGGCGATGGTATTAGGTGCGGCTGAATTCGAATCAAACGAAGAAGCGGTCTTGGATAAGGTGGAGGAGGAGCTTTCACCGTCTGAAGAAGCAAGAGATGTTGAAGAGGCCTCTGTTGCTGATGATGAGTTGCAGGAGCCGGGTCTAGAAGAACCTATTGTCGAGGAAGACGACGATAACCGCCTGTGGTATGTGGTGCATTGCTACTCGGGTTATGAGAACAAAGTTCGACACAATCTCGAGCAGCGTATTGAGACCATGGGGATGAAGAATAAAATTTACGACGTCGTCGTTCCCACTGAGGAAGAAATCGAAATCAAGGACGGTAGACGGAGAACAGTGGAACGTCGTGTGTTCCCGGGGTACATCCTGGTGCAAATGGTTATGGATGAAGATTCCTGGTATGTGGTACGCAACACACCCGGAGTGACCGGTTTCGTAGGCATGGGCAACGAACCAACCCCGCTGCGACCGGAGGAAGTAACCAAGATCGTCAAGCGCATGGAGGCTGAAGCACCACGCATTAAAGTAGCCTATAAGCCCGGACAGAAGGTGCGCGTCATTGATGGGCCTTTCAACGATTTTATCGGCACTGTGTCAGATATTAATATGGAGCGGGCCAAGGTTCGAGTGATGGTGTCATTCTTTGGTCGAGAGACGCCGGTAGAGCTTGATTTACTGCAAGTAGAAAAAACTTAAGCGAGGGCGAACGACTTTCGTCCACGTGGGAGGGTGTATCCATGCACCCGCAAACACCACAGAAGGAGCGGACTTGTGGCAAAGAAGTTGAAGACAGTGATAAAACTACAGATCGGAGCAGGGAAGGCCAACCCTGCACCGCCAATTGGTCCAGCTTTGGCTCCGCATGGGATCAACCTGATGGCCTTCTGCAAAGAATACAACGCGCGTACTTCTAGTAAAACCGGCGACATTATCCCAGCCGAGATCAGCATCTACACCGATGGGTCCTTCACATTTGTCTTAAAAACTCCGCCAACCGCGGTCTTACTACGCAAGGCAGCTGGTGTGGAGAAGGGCTCGGCCGAGCCCAATCGCGAGAAGGTAGGTAATGTAACCCGGGATCAGATCCAAGAGATCGCGGAGATCAAGATGAAGGATCTCAACGCCATCGACATCGAAGGCGCTATTAGACAGATCGAAGGTACCGCGCGTAATATGGGGATTGTGGTTGAAGATTAAGAATTTGTGGGAGGGTTGGCTCAGACCAGCCCGTTTGTACCACCAGGAGTAAAGATGGCAAAGCACGGAAAGAAATATCGTGAGGCAGCAGCGATAATTGACCGCTCCATTCTATACCCGCCGATGGAGGCTCTACGTTTGGCTCAGGAGACCTCATTCACCCGATTTGATGGCACGATTGAACTTCACATCCGCCTGGGGGTAGATCCACGGCACGCGGATCAACAAGTACGAGATACGGTTATGTTGCCTCATGGTCTTGGTAAGAATGTGCGGGTTCTGGCCTTCGCTGAAGGCGACGCTGCTCGCATAGCCCAGAACGCCGGAGCAGATTATATTGCAGATGACGAAGTAGTCGAGCGTATCAAAGGTGGTTGGGTGGAGTTTGACGCATCGGTAGCGACACCGAGCATGATGAGTAAGGTTGGCCGACTGGGAAAGATCCTCGGTCCGCGAGGGTTGATGCCCAATCCGAAAGCCGGCACTGTGGTTCAAGAGGATGACCTGCCTCGGGTGATCAAGGAATTAAAAGCGGGACGAGTTGAATTCCGCATCGATCGTACAGCAAACCTGCATATACCAATCGGGAAAGCTTCATTTGAAACTCAAAAGCTCTATGAGAATATGGCAGCCTTGATGGAATCGATTATAAAAGCCAGACCACCTTCCGCTAAGGGTGCCTTCATCCGCAAGGTAACTTTGACGAGCACCATGGGACCTGGGATTTGGGTTGATCCAAATGCCGCCCAGGCGATGTGATGGAGGATTGATTCTATATTAGTTCGACTCCGGTTGTTTTAGCCGGAATTAAAACATGCTTTGCCAGAGACAGTAGGCGCCTTGTACTTCTTGGGGCTTAATTCCCTGCCGAGGTGGAGACCAGCGGATGAGAATCCGCGACGGATTGAACGAGTCTTTGCTACGGGATCCTGGCCAAAGCAAAGACTTTTTTACTGGAAGGAGGTGAGAGAAATTGGCAGTCTCAAAAGAGCGTAAGAAAGCTTTAGTGGTGCAATACCAGGAGTTGCTTAGAAGCAGTGATGCGTTAGTGATGACAGCTTACTCCGGTTTGAGCGTAAAAGAACTCGAAGGCTTGCGCCACAAGATCCGGGAGGTCGGTGGTGAGTTCCATATTGTTAAGAACAATTTAGCCAAACGAGCTTTTGCCGAGGTTGGTGTACCCTTGCCTGAGGGGGTTCTGGTAGGTCCAACCGCGATAGGTTTTGCCTCCGAGGATGTGCTGGGGGTGGCGAAGGCTATAGTCGATCTTTCCCGGCAAACGGACTTCATCCAGGTCAAAGGGGCAGTAATCAACGGTGTGATCTACGACAAAATGCAGGTTACACGGTTGGCTGGATTGCCGCCGTTACCGATGGTGCAGGCGCAATTGCTAAGCATGATCCAAGCACCGGCCAGTCATGTCGCCAGGGTTTTGGTTGGCTCGATAAGGCAAGTGGTCAGTGTGTTGAAAGCGTACTCGGAAACCGAGGTCGCCGTGGCATGAGTTGCCGATTAAGACCCTATGATCCACACTGAATTGTATGGGTGAATGAAATATGAGTTGATATAAGGAGAATAATATCGATGGCAGATCTAAAAAAACTAGCCAAGGAACTAAGTAAGCTAACCGTTCTCGAAGCAGCCGAACTGACCAAGATGCTTGAGGAGGAATGGGGCGTTTCGGCAGCCGCTCCGGTGGCCGTAGCAGCCGCTTCGGGTATGGCCGCGGTTGAAGAAGTTGAGGAGAAGACCGAGTACGACGTCATACTCCAGGATGTCGGTCCGAAGAAGATCGATGTAATCAAAGCTGTTCGTCAGATCACACAGCTTGGCTTGAAAGACGCGAAGGACTTAACGGAAACAGCGGGAGCCAAGATCCTCGAACAAGCGGGCAAAGAAGCTGCCCAGGACGCGAAGAGCAAGCTCGAGACGGCTGGCGCGACGGTTGAACTTGCCTGAGAAAGGTGGCGACTTCACTATTGGAGCCGTTGAATTACCACGGCTCCAATAAAAACCTTATTGATCTACATGCTCAAGAGCGGCTGAAGCTAGCTTACAAAGCCTGTCGCCGCCTGCGGTAAGCCAAGCATCCAGCTGTATGCTTGAAGATTTGCCCCGACGGACATCCTCAAGAATCCCCGTGCCCCAATGGACATAGCGACGAGTCTCCTCTGGCCAGGTATCAGGACTGCGCTCAATGACACCATGCCCCCCATTGTAGCCAGCAAGAGCTAGGTCAATTCGACCATTAGATATCTCAAGTGATCGAGCCAAATAAGCGAGTCCCCGATTGGCGTTGGTGTAGGGGTCGAGTGGGTCCTCATCTTCAGTGAAGTGGAAAGGCATCACCTGGAAAAGGCCCAGCGCGCCGGCTGAGGAATGTATGCTCGGATGACCACAGGATTCGATTTGCATCACTACCGCGATCAAATCCGAATCTAATTCGTGTTCAGAAGCCCAGCGAGTAATATCGTCAGACCATTGTTGGACTTGAGGAGTGAAGGCGGGTGAGATCCTGGTTACGCCGAGCATGCCTGAAGGATGAATTTGGTTAGAGACCTGTTGGTTATCCATGGTGGATGAGGAGTCCAGGCTACTCCCGCTCCAGCGGGTAAGATCAACCAATCTGGGTCGTAAAGCCAACCAGGACCTAAGCGAAGCTAACGCCAGGAGAACTATCAAGAACGTGGGGACCAATACCGCAGGAGTGGGTCTGGCGACCATCCAGGGAGGAGATTGTTGGGAGGTTGCCGATGGACGGTCGCCAGGGCTGAGAAGGGAAAAGTAGCGCGTTCGGTGCATCGCCTATTGTCGCCTAGCTGGCTTGGCGGACAAAGGTTGAGGGGTGTAGATAGGTTCATTTCGAGCAATCGGTTTCGGAACTGGTCGTACCGGACGGGAAACTCTCGACGGACGACGTGACTCACCGGTTCTCTTGGTGGAAGGAGTAGCACGCGGTTGCCGAACACGAAACGGTGGTCGCACTGCTTCTAGTGATAATAAGCGCTCACCATTCAATGTGAAAGTGCCGATGATTAGCACTCTGATCAGCCATACCAGGATCGCCACAAAGATCGGAACAGCACTTAGCAGAGCCTCTCTTCCAACCAGCTCATTGCCCAGTCCTTGGTGACCGATCAAGGCCAGGGAAATCGACCACCAAGTCAGCATGGCGTTCATGGTTGCCGCCAGGAACCACGCACCGAGCAGATACCAGACTCCGATGGGTTCGTGTTCGCCTCGCTCTGAGGTGAATAGGCGGGCAATGCCAGAGAAGTCCATGCTGCAAAACGCCAAGGCAAGGATTGTGGACCAGCGAATCCCCGCGAATCCCAAATCCCCGAGTAAGTCGCCAAGAGCGAATTCGGTTGTACCATAATTGAAAATCTCGAAGGCGATCAGAGCGCCGAAGATGATGAGGACAAGTATTGAGCCGCGCTGAATCGGTAGGCGATTGATGAACTGGCGAACGGTGGCCCCAAAGTCAATCCTTGTTGCGCTGATGCGGGTGGGTGGAGATATTGCCGACATAACTAGCCTCCTATGCGAACAAAAGTTCTATCACATCGGCAGTATAGAACAAATGTTCTCTTTTGTCAAGTGCCATAATCTTGCCTTTCTAGGAAGTCGGTGACAGAGATTTCGAGTTTAGGATGAGTGGGGAATTTGCTGAGTCGGATTAATGATGTACGACCGCATTCCCTGCATGAGATTGATGAAAAAAGGCAGCCATCAGCAGGAAGAGGGAATATTTGTAGGATGTGGGCTTTGCTATGGTCTGGTTAACCGCGCCTCGCTTGCTTTCCCCCTGTATAGACCCAAATCAACGCTACGCTAACCGCTATCACCGGCAGGATTACAAGACCAGCTTCAGGACCGAAGGC
>JAUVOZ010000089.1 GCA_030598885.1 Anaerolineae bacterium
GAAGACGGTCAGCGATGTCCCTCAAAGATTCGCCAGTGATAGGATGGATGTAATCGGGGGCGAGTTCAGCTATGGGGATAGCTAGGTGGGCAAGGGTGAGCAGTCCGGGGTCGGGCAAGATGAATTGAGGCGTTTCGACCACGAGATCTCCAAAGAGACACAAATCAAGATCGAGCGTCCGAGGAGCATACTTGTCCTCGGTACGCACTCGCCCCAAATCAGCCTCAATACGCCGTAATAGATCCCGGATCGCATCGATTGTGAGGTCGGTCTCAATTAAAGCTGCGGCGTTGAGGAAGTCAGGTTGCTGGGTTGGTCCGATGGCTGGATTCTGGTAGACGGTGGACAAACCGATCAGGGTACCGATTTCCTTTAATCGTTGGACGGCCGTGGCAAGGTGCACCTCGGGCTCAATATTCGATCCCAGGGAGACGAAGACCAACTCAGACAAAGTCCTTCGGGCTCCGTTCAATTTCGACCCCGACAGATCGGGCGAAACGCAGCGCCCCCGGTTTCTCAACCCTAACTCGGGCGTGTTGGACACCAGTCTCCTCGAGACATATGCGGGCGATATCGCTGGCTAACGCCTCAACGGTAAAACGCTTGCTGGTCTCAACATGTTTTATGACTTTCTTCGTCACTGTGCGGTAGTTGATGGTGTCGGCAATGTCGTCGCTGTCTCCAGCAGAGCGAAAATCCCCGAAAAGCGATATGTTGATCAGGATATCCTGCTGCTTTTCCCGCTCCCA
Organism: Anaerolineae bacterium; assembly: GCA_030598885.1. Lineage (GTDB taxonomy): Bacteria > Chloroflexota > Anaerolineae > Anaerolineales > E44-bin32 > DUEZ01. Next base: position 750 of record JAUVOZ010000089.1, read on the forward strand.
GTCGTTGATGCCAATGATGCCCCGTAACAGCAGATCATGTATGTCGATGCGGTCTTCTTCCATTTTTTTACCTTCAGGTTAGGTGTCTCCCGCCGTCTAAGTGCAAGATTTCTCCGGTGATGAATTCCGGACCAACGAGAAGGAAGAGCAGGGAATCCACGGTTTCCTCCACTGTTCCCCAGCGACCGATTGGTACGCCTTTAATGATGTCTTGGTCATAATCCTTTTTGCCTGGTGGAGGGAGTACAGCTCCCAAAGCTAAGCCGTTGACCCGAATAGTGGGGGCGAGAGCCTGGGCCAGGATATGGGTCATAGAGACCAAGCCAGCCTTAGAAATCGTGTAAGGAAAATGGTCGGTTCCTGGCCGGAGTGCTCGCCAATCAAGCAAGTTGACAATGGACCCCGATCTTCCCCCACGGTGGCGAGCGAAGCTCTGTGATATTAGGAAAGGGGAGGTGAGGTTTACAGTGAGGTGTTGGTTCCAAGCCTCAATCGAAGTTTCGAGAAAGCTCAGCGGCTTAAAGATCGCCGCGTTGTTGATCAACAGGTTGATCTCGCCAAGCTCCGACACTGCCCGGTCGACTAGGGAGGATGCCTGTTCTGCTTGCGCCAGGTCAGCTTTTAATCCGATTGCCTTAACCCCGTGGGTTTGAGCAACCTGGATGGTCTCTTCAGCGCTAGCCATTGAGCGTCCATAATGAACGGCGATATTCGCGCCACAGCTTGCCAGCGCTTCAGCAAAAGCGCGTCCCAACCGGCGACCAGCACCAGTCACCAGAGCATTTTGACCTCGGAGGTCGTATTTTAAGCTCATAGCTTTTATTCTACCCTGACTCATGACAACGCCTTTTTCCTCTCCCAACTATGTTAGGCTACTATCCTAGGATCAATCTCTACCAGTATGGTAGTATTTATATTATCCAGGGAATATAAGATGGAGGTAAACATGCACGAGATTGAAGCCGCCGCAGAACTTTTCAGTGGTGTTGGCGTTGTTAAACCGGAGATTGAAGCAGCTATTCATCAATTGCTCCAGGCATTTGGTGAAGACGCATGTCGAGAAGGCCTGGAACGTACTCCGGAACGTGTCGCCCGAATGTTTGACGAGCTCTTAGCCGGATATCGAGTGGACCCATTTAAGTTGATCAACGAGGCTTTATTCGATGTGGATTATGAGGATATGGTGATCGTAAGAGACATCGAGTTTTATAGCCTGTGTGAGCATCACTTGTTGCCCTTCATCGGCCGTGCGCATGTGGCATATCTTCCGAACGGTAAGGTAATCGGACTTTCGAAAATCCCGCGGGTAGTCGATCTCTTCGCTCGTCGCTTACAGGTGCAGGAGCGCATGACCCGTCAAATTGCAGACTTCTTAGAAGCTGCCATCCACCCGCATGGGGTAGCCGTTGTGGTTGAAGGTTTGCATCTGTGCTCCAAAATTCGGGGTGTGAAAAAAGCCAATGCCCGGATGGTGACTAGCGCCATGTGTGGTTCCTTTAAGGAAAATGAGATCACCCGCAATGAGTTTCTGAACCACATATCCCGAGACGTGAGTTCAATCTAACAATGAACTGGGTGATGTTCTCCCAGCCGGCGAGGTGAGCACAGGCAACTTAACTCTCCGGCAATTCTAATTTAACACCATGCACTGGCAAGGTATACCCACCATCCATAATGATGATCTGACCACGGATCATCGACGCGTTGGGTGAGCAGAGGAAAGCCACCAGCCCGGCAACATCCTCCGGCGTGACAAGACGCCCGGCAGGGATAGCGGCTATTGCTTGTGGGATGACGTCACCGTCCTTTAGTGTATCGAAGTACTTCAAGGCGTCGGTTTCGACGATCCCCGGTGAGACGGCGTTGACGATGATCCCCAGGGGAGAGAACTCGACGGCCAGATAGCGGGTTAAAGCTTCGAGGGCCGCTTTACTGGCACCGACGACTACATAATCTGGCAAGACGCGGAAGGAACCTGGGCTGGTGATGCTGACGATATATCCGCCGCCGCGCGGCTGCATGAGCCGAGCGGCATGCTGAGCGCTGAACAGCAGCGAACGGGCGTTGATGTTCATCGTCCAATCCCATCCCTTAGGTTTCTGTTTGAGCACTGGTCGGTTATAGCCAGATGCGGCGTTGCAGACCAAGATGTCCAACCCACCGTATTCCTTTTCGGTGGCATCAAAGAGAGCTGCGATACCGTCGATATTGCCGACATTCGCTTTAACCACGATCGCTCGACGCTTAATAGAGCGAATGGCCTCGGCTGTTTCCTCAGCCGTCTTTCGGTTGCGGAAAAAATTAACCACTAAATCTGCACCTTCCTCGGCGAGTCGAAGAGCGATGGCGCGCCCAATACCACGTCCCGACCCGGTCACCAGTGCCACTTTACCTTCGAACTGCATGCTTGTCTCCTCTCCGTCTATTCTGTATTCATATCGACTCTCACATCATACCATTGAGAGGAATTTTATATGGGGGGACTTGATTTGAAGCCATAGATGGGTCAGGTGAATAACAAGAGGGTGAGAAAGGTAATTATAGCTATGAAAGGTCACTTATAGCATCTGGAAACTTTGCTTCCAGACGTAAGCAGAGCTTGTGGATTTCAAAAGCGATAGTTTGGGCACGTCGATTTAAGTGGAAATTATGTTGGTGGAATTTCAACGACTTATTTTATGTGGGCAATGTTTCAATACGCTTGCCCCTCATGTTTATGGTAGCATGTGGGGGATGAAGCAGCAGTTGTTGTGGGACAGGATAGAAGCAGAGTTGGAACTCGCCCGTGGTGAGCATGCGAAAGGTAATGAAGGTCGGGCTCGGGTTTGTGCCCGACGCGCTGCCGGGTGGGCCGTAGCTGCATACTGGCAGCAACGTCAGGGGGTTGAACCTCACCTCAACGCTTATCATCTTTTATGTTGGTTTCAGAAGCTTGAGGATGTCCCCGAGGATTTACGCAGGACCGCTGCTCGCCTGACTACTCGAGTGACTCCAGCGCATGAGCTTCCCCATGCTGAGGATCCACTGGAGGACGCGCAGGCGATTGTGCAGGCACTAATGAAGGAAGTGGGTTGACTTAAGATTGGACAGCATTACAGTTTGACATCTGTGCTTTAGTGATGGGAACTGAATATAAGAATCGCGGTTGTGCTTCGGAGTGAGGGCGGCAATTCCAACTTTTCCCATTATGCCTTCATCCCCCCTGGACAACATTTGAGCCCTCGCTTATTGGTTGAGGATAGGGGTTGTTTAATGTCCCGCGACCCACGTAGCCAACGAGACTTGCGAAAATACGCCCGGGCTACCCAGATCAGATTGATTCTAGGGGTGCTGGTAATTCTGATTGTAGTGGGAAATGGGTTGATCTGGGTAATATTCGGTTCTGACGCAGCACGCATGGCCCTCCTATGCATGGGTGTTGGGTTAGTACCGGCTTTACTGATCATTGTCTCCTTGGGATTGATAGCCTGGATCCTACGGAGGGCAAGAGGTGACTGAATAGGATTCATGTTATCATCACAACATATCCACGACAGCCACGGAAAATTCATATCTCGTTTATTTCTTCATCATCTGGAGACCCCCAATGCGTGATCCCGGTCTTGAGACACGAGCCATCAATACCATCCGGTTTCTCGCCGCTGATGCTGTTCAGCGTGCTAATTCAGGTCACCCGGGAATGCCAATGGGAACAGCGACGATGGCCTACGTCCTATGGACCCGGCACTTAAAATATTACCCAACTGATCCGGCTTGGCCTGATCGGGATCGCTTTATCTTATCGGCTGGTCACGGCTCGATGCTGCTATATGCAATGTTACATCTGACAGGATACGACCTGCCAATGGAGGAATTGAAGCGGTTCCGCCAGTGGGAGAGCATGACCCCCGGTCATCCCGAGTATGGCGACACGCCAGGGGTGGAATCGACGACAGGGCCTCTGGGCCAAGGCTTCGCTCTGGGCGTGGGCATGGCTATTGCGACTGAACATCTGGCAGCTATGTACAACCGAGAGGGATTCACGATCTTCGATCACTACATCTATTCCATCGTCTCGGATGGGGACCTGATGGAGGGAGTTGCTTCTGAGGCGGCCTCGATAGCCGGTCACCTGAAACTAAGCTGCCTGATTTACCTTTATGATGACAACCGAATAAGCATTGACGGCAGCACAGATTTGACTTTCACTGAGGACCGCGCGGCGCGGTTTCAGGCATATGGTTGGCATGTGCTTCATGTACCTGATGGGAATGATGTGGAGGCTCTGGATCAGGCACTTAGTGCGGCTAAAGTTGATCCCCGTCCCTCACTTATCATCTGTCGGACTCATATTGGATATGGGATGCCAACCAAGCAAGACACATCGGCTGCTCACGGTGAACCGCCTGGAGAAAAGGAGCTTGCCGGGGCGAAGGAACGTCTAGGTTGGCCTCAAGAGCCTAGCTTCTATGTTCCAGATGATGTGGGTGAGTTTCTTCACTCTGCCGGACAACGTGGCAAACAGGTGTATGAAGCCTGGGAGGACATGTTCAACCGTTATCGCACAACCTATCGGGACATGGCCGCACAGCTCGAACGGTCCCTTGCCGGGGACCTTCCTGAAGATCTAATCAATCGAATTCCGATTTTCCCATCCGATCCAAAGGGAACCGCAACCCGCGCCAGCTCGGGGAAGGTACTGAATGCACTCGCATCGTCTATGCCAGAATTAATTGGCGGCTCGGCTGATCTTACCGGATCCAACATGACTGCCATTAAAGGTGAACAGCCCTTCACCGCGAAGGATCGAGGCAGTCGATATCTACACTTTGGCGTCCGCGAACATTCCATGGGGGCAATCTTAAACGGCTTGGCTCTACATGGTGGTTTGGTTCCTTTTGGGGCGACCTTTTTAGTCTTCTCTGACTACATGCGCCCAGCAATCCGCTTGGCCGCGATGATGGGGCAGCGGGTGATCTATGTCTTGACCCACGACTCGATCGGTCTGGGTGAGGACGGTCCGACCCATCAACCGATTGAACATTTAGCCTCTCTGCGTGCGATCCCAAACTTGACGGTGATTCGTCCGGCTGATGCCAACGAAGTGGCTGTCAGCTGGTTGGTGGCATTGGAGAGAACTACTGGTCCAACAGCTCTAGCGCTGAGCCGACAGGCAGTACCGACATATGACCGTGAGCGCTACGCGTCGGCTGATGGCGTACGATGGGGAGCGTATGTATTAGCCGATCTGGGGGAGGGTGAGCCTAATTTGATCCTGATGTCATCTGGCTCGGAAGTGCTTCTGATGGTTAAAGCGGGGGAGAAGTTGGCTGAGATGGGCGCGACGGTGCGGCTGGTATCGTTTCCATCGTGGGAGTTGTTCGCTGAACAGACGGTAGAGTACCGTCAGCAGGTTCTGAAGCCAAGTATATCCGCTCGCATTGCTATCGAAGCTGGTTCACCCCAAGGTTGGGAGCGATGGGTCGGAGATCGAGGGGTTATCATAGGTTTAGACCGATTCGGAGCCTCAGCTCCCTACGGAGAACTATACCGTCACCTGGGATTGACTGTTGAACGCATTATCGCCGAGGCTCAGCGGATGCTCGGTGATATCGTAGTTTTGGAGGCTTAACGATGAAGGTGGCAGTGGCCTGTGATCATGGAGGTTTCCGGTTAAAAGAGACTGTGCTTGAGGTGGTCCGGAAAAGTGGACATGAAGCGATCGACCTGGGGACTCATTCTACCGACCCGGTTGATTACCCGGATTATGCGGAAAAAGTTGGTCTTGCCTTGCAACACGGAGAAGTAGATCGGGGAATCCTAATCTGCGGCTCAGGAGTTGGTGCGGCTGTGGCTGCCAACAAGATGCGAGGCATTCGGGCTGGGGTATGCCACGATACATATTCAGCCCACCAATCAGTTGAGCACGACGATGTAAACGTGCTCGCGCTGGGAGCACGCATTATTGGGCCAGAACTGACCGTCGAACTGGTCCAGGCTTTCCTAGGCGCTAGCTTCACTGGTGAGGAACGGCATATCCGTCGTTTGTCGAAAGTTTCAAATTTAGAGCGTTGTGGGTCGGATTTGGAGGATGTATGAAACCCATCCAGCGGGTGCATGAACTTGGTCAGTCGCTGTGGTTGGATTACATCCGTCGGGATTTAATCGAGTCCGGGGAATTAGAGCAGCGCATCAAAAGGGGAGAAATTCGTGGAGTGACTTCAAACCCCACGATTTTTGAGAAGGCCATAGCCGGCAGCGATCTCTATACGGCCTCTTTACGTTTCTTAGCCCAGGCTGGTTGGAAAGCAGAGAATATTTTTGATGCTTTATCGATCGAAGATGTCCGAGCAGCGACCGAGGTATTTCTACCACTGTATGAAGAGACCAATGGACGGGATGGTTTTGTCTCGATCGAGGTAAACCCCAGACTGGCCGACAACACCTCCCGCACACTCAGCGAAGTGCGGCGGCTTTGGGGAATTGTCAATCGCCCGAACGTGATGATCAAAATCCCCGCCACGAAGGCAGGTATACCGGCTATCGAGCGAGCAATTGCAGAGGGTATTAACGTCAATGTTACCTTAATTTTCTCCCTCGATCGCTATTCAGACGTCATGGAAGCTTATCTGCGTGGTCTGGAAACTCGGTTGGAGCAAGGATCCTCGCTGGATCATGTGGCTTCGGTGGCTTCGTTCTTTGTCTCACGGGTGGACACTGCGGTCGATGCGTTGCTGGAAGAGGTTGTGCGCAAGGATGGTCTCAGTGTTGAACGAGCCGATGCCCTACTAGGCAAGGCGGCCATCGCCAGTGCCAAGTTGGCTTATGCTCAATTCAACGCCGCTTTTAGCGGACCTCGGTTTGATATCCTGGCTCAGCATGGCGCTCGACTTCAACGACCGCTATGGGCCTCTACCAGTACTAAAAACCCGGCTTATCCTGATACTTACTATGTTGACAACTTGATCGGCCCTAATACGGTTAATACCCTGCCTCCTCACACGCTTGAAGCATTCCGAGAGCATGGTGCAGCGGATCTGACCCTTGAACAGGGCCTCTCAGTCGCACGCGCCCAACTCGATGCACTAGAGGCGGTCAACATCTCGATAGAGGCGGTAACCCAACAACTCGAGCATGAGGGGGTAACCAAATTTGCCCAGTCCTACACATCACTGTTGAGAACTATCCGTAGCCAGTCTGTTGTGCTACGTAAGGAGCTTGGCCCTCTGCTCACGGATGTGCAATTGGCACTTGAAGAATTAGAAAGGGAGGAGGTGGGTCGGCGGCTTTGGCAGGGTGACCCAAGTCTTTGGACACAGAAGTCAGCGGTTGCAGGGGAAATTCGTGAGCGACTTGGCTGGTTGAACCTTCCACAAGAA
>JAUVOZ010000005.1 GCA_030598885.1 Anaerolineae bacterium
GGAGACGTAACTGTCTCCATGCCTGGAGGGACAATAGTGGAGGTGGTGGAGGATTGATAGCCTGGGTAGTACACCCAGCAAACTCTCTCGAAGTGAAATCGATTAATAGTCACCGATGAGTAAACCCCTCTGCACTCTCTGTGGCGCATCTACACCCTTGATCTCGGCCAACCTTGGCGTCTGTCTTACCTGTCTGCGCCGGCAGCCAGAGAATGCTCTCTCGCTTACGATGCAGGTTCACCGTCAAGCCCGGCGAACTTTTAACTTACCTGAGTTGCCACCACAAGCAGAAGGAGGTGTGCGCTGTGGGTTATGTTCGCGTCAATGCGTAATTGGCGAGGGTGAGCGCGGCTACTGTGGTCTCAGAACGGTACATGAGCACCGCCTAGTGCATCTCGCCGGTACTCCCTCACGTGGACTGCTTCATTGGTACCGAGATCCGCTCCCAACGAACTGCGTTGCTGACTGGGTGTGTGGTGGTCATTCACGTTATGGCCAGCATAACCTGGCTGTCTTCTACGCCAGTTGCACCCTGAATTGCCTGTTTTGCCAGAATTGGCACTTTAGAAATGCCGATCCTACAGTGGATAGACAAGGGAACGTTCAAGCCCTGAGCGCAAATGAATTGGCTGATTGCGCCAACCAGCGTACACACTGCGTCTGCTTCTTCGGTGGAGATCCGGCCAGTCAAATGCCCCACGCATTAGCCGTCGGCCATCTTCTTGCCGAGCGCGGGGTGGCGGTCTGTTGGGAGACCGCCGGGACAATGCATCCGCGGTTTCTTCGGGTTGCGGTGGAACTCTCGCTCATCAGCAATGGGTGCATCAAATTTGACCTGAAAGCTTTCGACCCCAACATTCATCGCGCCTTAACCGGCGCCTCGAACGCTCAGACATTAGCCAATTTCACCGCGGCTGTCGAACACATACACAATCGGTCTAACCCCCCGCTTGTAATAGCCAGCACGCTGCTTGTACCGGGTTATATCGACGCCGAAGAAGTGGGTAGGATCGCCGAGTTCATAGCAAATCTCAATCCAGACATCCCCTACGCACTCCTGGGCTTCCACCCGAATTTCTTTATGGACGACCTACCATATACATCCTCCCGCCACGCGAGCGAGGCGCACGAAGCCGCTCGCGCAGCTGGACTGCGGAATGTCCGATTGGGAAACGTCCAACTTTTTTCTTACGCCTATTAGCCCAAGACCTGATCAACCCTATCCACATGGATATCGTTTGTGCTAGACTGCACAACGAGGAAATGGAACCTAGACTTAAATGACAAAAAGAACAGCCAGCGCAGTAGCTAATCCGAATATCGCCCTGATCAAGTATTGGGGCAATCGGGATCATGAACTACGCTTGCCGTCGAACGGTTCAATCTCATTAACTCTCGGTGGTTTGGAAACTCGCACCACAGTAACCTTCGATGAGACTTTGCCTTCTGACCGTTTAACAGTTGATGGGTCACAGCCCAACAATTCAGCTCTTGTACGTGTCTCTGAACATCTGGATAGAATCCGGCATCTGGCAGGGATCCATACTCCCGCGCGTGTGGAAAGTCGGAACAACTTTCCTACTGGCGTTGGAATCGCCTCCTCCGCCTCCGCATTCGCCGCCTTGACTCTCGCGGGAACTGCGGCAGCTGACCTTTCACTTAATCCCAAGGAACTATCCCGTTTAGCTAGACTTGGCTCCGGATCGGCCTGCCGTTCAATCTTCGGTGGGTATGTCGAGTGGTATGCCGGCGAGACGCACGCTGATTCCCACGCAGAACCGCTAGCACCACCGGAACACTGGGATCTCATCGATCTGATCGCGGTGATCAGCCGTGAACACAAGGGGATCGGTTCCACACAAGGCCATACACTGGCTGACACCAGCCCGCTGCAGTCAGCGCGCGTCACCGACGCTCTACGCCGCTTGAACATATGCCGGGATGCTCTCCTGCACCGCGATTTTCCAACCTTGGCGTCGGTTGTGGAGCAAGATAGCAACCTGATGCACGCGGTGATGTTCACCTCCATCCCAGCCTTGATTTATTGGTCGCCAACAACTATTGAAGTAATGCAAGCCGTGACCACCTGGCGTGCCGAAGGGCTTGAGGTCTGCTACACGATTGACGCTGGTCCCAATGTCCATTGTCTTTGCACCAAACAATACGCAGACCAGGTGGAGGAGCGACTGGGTCACCTCCCCGGAGTTATCGACCTGCTGCGCGCTCACCCTGGCGGTCCCGCCTCAGTGATCTGATAGCTCTCCCACAGATACACCAAGTCTCTATTTGAACTTACACTTGGGATGACTTCCGCACTACCATTAAGGACCAACCACGGTGATATAATTCGGTAAACGATTTGCTTTCATAGAGAGAAGGTGCTTTTAGGTGTCCGACTTCATTCTATTCATCATCATCCTGGGGACATTAATCATCGGCCACGAACTCGGTCACTTCTTCGCGGCTAAAATCTGCGGCGTAAAGGTAGAGGAGTTTGGCATCGGCTATCCCCCACGGATAACCACCCTTTTTACCGCCGGAGGGACCAAGTTCACCCTCAATTGGATTCCTTTCGGGGGCTTCAATCTCCCCGCGGGTGAGAACGATCCAGAAGTGGAGGGTGGTTTAGCTGGTTCGAGCAAGCGTGTGAGGTCAGCTGTGTTATTAGCTGGCCCTGCGGCAAATATCTTGATAGCTTTTATGGCTTTCTTTCTGGCCAACAAATTCGTCGCTCCTGATTTTGAGCGAGTACTCATCATCGAGGTGGTTCAAGGTACACCGGCGGAAGAAGCCGGGATCCTTCCCGGCGACATTGTCCTCAGCGTAGGGGAACAACAGATCACGACAACCGAAAGCATGGTGGATGCAATTTGGTCGCGAGTTGGCATGCTGACCCAAATCGGCCTTGATCGGGACGGTAATGTAGTCCCGGTCGAATTAATCCCTCGCACAGAATATCCATCTAACCAAGGTCCAATTGGTGTCACCCTTGGCCATCCGGCTAAAACTACTAACTGGCTCGAGGCAGCCATGTTAAGCGTAGATTCAATCTCTTATCAGGTGGATGCCCTCTTTCGACTTCCCGGTCGGCTGCTTAGTGGCGTTGCTACCCCAGAGGAAACACGGGTCACGGGCCTCAAAGGTATCCACGATATGATAGCCTGGGCAGTCTCGATCGATCGCTCAACCCAGCGACCCTTCCTCACAATTACTCTGATCGGCATAATAAGTACCGGCTTGGCGTTAGCCAACCTTCTCCCCTTTCCCGCGCTTGACGGGGGGCGGATGATGTTTGTGCTCATTGAGTTAATATTTCGACGCCGTGTTTCTCCTCGCTACGAAGGATTGGCGCACGCAATTGGATTTACGCTGCTCTTGGCGTTTATGATCTATATTAACTTCCAGGACTTCATTAACCCTATTGCGTTACCCAGATGAAACTCGGCAGGTACTGTCATGACCACCTCGTTCGAACAACTCCTTGAGATCTTAAGCGACGAAGCTCAGCCGCTTCCCCTCTCAGACCTCGCTGAACTTTCGGACCTGGATACAGATCGCACAGCACAATTTTCCGATATCTGGGAACACCTTTCTAATGAACGTCGGCGTACGCTGATCATAGAGCTTGGACGGCAGGCTGAACAACAGATCACCCTAATATTTGAGCCGATCAACCGTTTAGCTATCTCCGATCCAGACGCAGAGGTACGGAAGGTTGCGATTAATAATTTATGGGAATGTGAGGATCCCAGACTGGTGTCACCCTTCCTGGCGGTCCTTACTCGCGATCCTGCTTCAGAGGTTCGAGCCGCGGCGGCTAAAGCGCTTGGCTTATTCGTTTGGTTGGGCGAAATCGAACAACTGGTCAAAGAACTTCTCAGCCAAATTGAGCAGGGACTCATCACAGCATTAGTGCAAGATCCGGATGAGGAGGTACGAAGGCGTTCGCTCGAGTCGCTGGGATTTTCATCCCGTAGTGAGGTGCCCGCACTTATCGATCAAGCCTACAACTCCGGTGACGAGGCACTGATACAATCAGCTCTACTTGCCATGGGTCGCTCGGTCAGCGATCAATGGGGACCACAGGTATTAACTAAATTGTATAACCCTGCGCCATTTATTCGTTTAGAAGCCGCCAGAGCAGCCGGCGAACTAGAACTTCGAGAATCGATAGAGTCGCTTATCGATCTACTTAACGATGTCAACGAACAAGTGTGCGCGGCAGCGATCTGGTCGCTTGGTCAACTCGGTGGAGAAGATGCAGCCGATGCGTTGCTTCTATTGCTCGACTCAGCTGAGGGAGAGCACCTTATCGAACTTATCGAGGAGGCCCTCGACCATCTTGCGTTCGTCGATAACACTCGCAACTTCTTACTCATAGATGTCGATGATCCAGAGGACTTCTCATTTTGAGCTTGCTTTTCAATCTTTTCGCCGTCAACATCTTACCGATCATTATCGTCGTCGGTGTCGGCTTCGTGCTCCAGCGTACATTAAAGATTGACCCTCGCACCCTATCCCGAGTCATTTTCTACGCCTTCACTCCAGCCCTGGTATTTACTATTCTGGCGTCTAGTGCAATCAATACCAACGAAATCCTACATATGGCGGGTTTTACTATCTTAGTATCAGCCTGTGTGGGAACCCTGAGTTGGTTCCTTACTCGTTCCTTACATCTGAAACCACACATTGCTTCTGCCTTTATTCTTGTTTCCACCTTCATAAACGCCGGCAATTACGGTTTGTCGGTCAATTCTTTTGCATTAGGCGAGGCAGGTTTGACATGGGCCAGCATATATTTCGTCACTAGTTCATTGTTGATTAATTCCATTGGAGTATATATAGCCTCGGTCGGCCGCACATCACCGTCAAAAGCGCTCCTGAGGTTGTTGAAAGTTCCCTCTTTATACGCGATTCCACTGGCATTGCTCGTTCGGATAAGTGGGGTATCCCTGCCTATAACCCTATGGCGACCGATAGATCTGCTGGGATCAGCGGCTGTACCCTCGATGTTGATCCTACTCGGTATGCAAATCGCCCGTGCCGGTTTACCAAAACGCGGTAAGCTGGTTATCCTTGCCGCCGGATTGAGGTTGATCATCGCACCCCTCATCGCCTGGTTAATAGCATCTTTTATGGGCATGTCAGGGGTGAGTCGCCAGGCCGGGATTCTCGAATCGGCTATGCCAACCGCGGTGACGACGATTGTCATTGCGACCGAGTTCGATGTCGAACCAGAATTCGTCACCGCCGCTGTTTTTGTTACAACCTTAATCAGCCCGCTTACTATCACCCCTATACTGGCGATATTGGGTGTATGATAATCAACACCGGTTGACTCCACCTCCGACTGTCGGTTCTAGTAGTTTCCTTACTGATGATAGCCAACGGATGATTTAACCAACCTAGGAGGAAGTATCGTGATTGGCAGCACTCTGGTTTTTGATCTCGAAACCAAACACCTCGCCCATGAAGTTGGAGGTTGGTCCAACATCGATAAGCTGGGGCTGGCGGCTGCTGTATTGTTGGTTGTGGAAACCGACGAAACATATCGCTTTCTCGAGCAAGACGTTGAAGAGCTTATTAGTCAGCTCCTGAAAGCAGATCAAATTGTAGGTTTTAATATTGTGAGATTCGATTATCAGGTTCTGCGACCCTATGGCCTGGCGATAGGATCAGATCTGATTCGTCGTACGGTCGATCTGATGGATCACATCTACCATAGTTTGGGCTTCCGCATTTCCCTCGATAAACTAGCTGAGGCAACCCTGGGCGAACACAAGAGCGCCGATGGTCTGGCAGCGGTTAAATGGTATCGTGAAGGCAAACTCGACCAGGTCCTCGATTATTGTGAACAAGACGTTCGTATCACCCATCGTCTTTGGGAGTATGGACGGCATAATAGCCAGATTAAATACCGAGATCGTGAATCTGGCCTGCGTACTCTAGCTGTCTCTTGGTAGCAGGAAGATAGTAGGAATTGCTGACCTGCAGACTTTACCCCCTAGAAATCCCGATCACTAATTATCTCAGGAATTTGGTTGATACCCCCTTCTTCGTTGCGCCAGATCATCGCATCGTGACCGTCAACTGCCGATAATGTGTAAGCGAATACCGCCCCAATCCCTGGAATGTCCCGTAGCATACGGTAAAAATCTAAGTATTGCTGCCCCTTGATACGGGAGTTGACACTCGCAGACGGATTGCTGAATTCGGTGATGAAAAGTAATTTATTGGGGTAGCGGAGACGATATTCCTCATGGAACCGACCCCCTTGCTGCGACTTGACCCCCGCGGATTCCGTCCAGTAGCAATTTACTCCAACCCAGTCAGCTAGAAGCACAGCCTCCTCAGCATCATCTAAAAATCGATCCACATCTGCCCGCCAACCGGATAGTGCATTTCCTGGTGAGAGACCAGGAAATCCAAAGCGTGCTTCGGGATAAGGGTCTCGCAGGGTCTTAACTACTTTACTGAACCAACTGCCAAACTCCTCTCCACCTAACCATGAACGCTGCCACCCACCAAACTGCAGGTTCGGATTCGCATGAACCTCAAAATAACGAATTCCAAGCCGGTAAAGTCGTCCCATATCAGGTGCCACATGAGAGATAAAGCTGTTAGCAGAAACCGGGTCCCCTGACAAGTCCGCCGTAAGTCGGACAGCGAGGAAAATCGCTGGATTAATAGCTCGCAGCCGCTCGATAGTTTTTTTGGTTTCGGACAAACCAAGTTTTACCGCCTCGAGACGAGCTATTGTAATCACCTCAACATCCTCATCTTCCAAGCGACCCCCTACACGCCCATGCGCTCCAATCAAACACTTGCCTGCCGGCCAATCAAACGCATCGAATGATTTACTTACTACACCCTCCGGCCAGACCAAAAACGGTGTTGGATCGATGATGTCCTTGGGATAGTCCGTCTCGCCCCGCTCGGTAGCTCCATCGCGCTTGAGCGTCAGATGGAGATGCGATCCCACTGAGGCGCCGGTAGTATCGGCCAATCCGATCACTTGACCCGCCTTCACCACCTCGCCTTCGCTCACCAGAGCTTTTGTAAAGTGTGCGTAGACTGTCTTGTAGCCGTCCTTATGTCGAATCCTTACATGAACTCCATAAGGGTGAGTATCTGGATTGGTATGGAGCCGATACACTTCACCATCAGCACAACAGTAGATGTTGGTGTTGGTTCTGGCCCGGAAGTCGATCCCCTCGTGTCCTGGAAACCCCCATCGACCATAGATGTGTGGATTTGCCCTGAATTCTTGGGTGATGTAGGCGAAATCAGTCGGCCAAAGTAAATAGAATGGTCGCTGCTTTTGTCCGTAGCGATCCCGATCGGCAATACGCTTATCAAGCGCGGCACGTAATTTGCTGGGTGTATCAACCTCAATTGGGTCCAACCGGATTCCCGGATAATGAGCCAGGAACCAGCGTTCGATATCACCCTGCTCAGGATATCCGCCTGGGACCAGCGGGAAGGTGATCACCTGTCGCGGAGGCATGTACTGAGCCGCGGTCACCGGATCCGGAGTCAGATTCGGACCATAGGATAAGACGTAATCCTTACATGCACGAAGCCAAGACCAATAGTTATTGCGCGGTAGAAGTATTATTTGGTAATCCATAAGACTTTCCTGATTAAATTTTATTGAAACCGAGACCCTTCGACTTGAGCGAGACGAAGCAGTTCTTGCCGATCACCAGATGGTCAAGGACCTCGATATCAAGTAGGCTTCCCGCCTCGACCAACGCTCTAGTTACGCTCACATCCTCAGGACTGGGAGTTGGGTCACCGCTTGGATGGTTATGAACGATGATAATTGAGGCTGCATTGGACCGTACCGCATCCCGAAAAACCTCCCCGACACGAATGAGAGATGTGTTTAGTGATCCGCGATAGACTTCAATCGTTCGGATCAGACGGTTTCGTGTGTCCAGGAGAAGAACGCGCAGATGCTCTTGCTCCAAGGCACCCATTTCATAAAGCAGAAGGGCCGCGGCGTCACTCGGGGATTGGATCGTAGGCCGGTCTTCGGGCACGGCCGCTCCCAGTCGACGGCCCAATTCCACCGCCGCCTTCAGTTGAGCTGCTTTTGCTGGCCCTATCCCCCGCCGACTGCGTAATTCTTCATAGGGTACCCGGTGCAATCCTGACAACCCGCCTAAATCCATTAACAAATCTTGCGCCAATTGCACAGCATTCAAGCCCTCTATCCCCGTACGGAGTAAAATTGCGATTAATTCAGCGCTGGAGAGTGCTCCTGCTCCCAGAGCTGCCAACCGCTCGCGTGGGCGTTCCGAAGTCGCGAGGTCGGTTATCCGGTATCCTGTATGTCTCTCCCCCATGTTGCCCTCCGGGTGCAATATTCAAGCCGCAAGGCGCGACTATCGGACTATACTTCAGGCGGTTGACTGTGTCAACGCGGCCTGAAAGTTGCATCTGTCTGGGAACTGTACGCGTGCTATAATTTCAGTCTGTGGGAGCATACCATGCCACCTGTGATTAACCTGAGTTCTCTCGGAAACCTGCTCACCTACCTGACAGCATTTTTCGGAGCTTTCCTGGCGGCACTTTGGCTGAGCTTGGTTTTCTGGACCTTACGTGATATCCGATCGCGATCCCAAGATCGTTTGGTTCATATCCTGGCGTCATTAGTGGTGGCTGTCCTTATTCTGCCCGGTCTGGTGATCTATATGATACTCCGCCCACGACAGACGCTGAATGAAGCTTATGGACATACGTTGGAGGAAGAAGCGCTTCTCTCGCAAATTGAGGATAGACCTGCATGCCCTGGCTGTGGAGCCCGTCTAAGATCCGACTGGCAGGTATGCCCCAACTGCCACACCCGACTTCGCAAACCGTGCACCCACTGCAGTCGATTGATGGAACTGCCTTGGCAGATTTGCCCCTATTGCGGCACACTAGCTCCTGGAGTGCGTACGGAAGGATCTATATCTGAAACTGAGGTTTCGTTGGGTTGATATTGGGAAATCTAACTAATACCTATGTAGTAGCAACCCGGGGCGGGTATGAAACCAGCCCCGGATTAGTTTAATCTTCTCACTATTTATGGCATCCCCTGCCCAATAGCCGACCAACCAGCGTAGGCTGCAGATTGGTCCAACTCCTCTTCGATTCGCAAGAGTTGATTGTACTTTGCTACCCTATCTGAACGTGCTGGCGCGCCGGTTTTAATCTGACCCATATTGAGCGCAACAGCCAGGTCGGCGATTGTCGTGTCTTCTGTCTCTCCCGACCGGTGTGAGGTCACCGCTCTCCAACCAGATCGTTGACACAACTCGACGGCTTCGATAGTCTCGGTGAGCGTGCCGATCTGATTAAATTTAACCAGCAGGGCATTGCAAGCAAGTTCATCTATCGCCTTACGAACACGATCAGGGTTGGTCACCAGCAGATCATCACCAACAATCTGAATACGTTCACCGATTTCTTTGGTCATCAATTGCCAGCTCTCCCAATCATCCTGGGCTAAGCCATCTTCAATCGATACAATCGGATACTGATCTACCCACGACTTCCAGAAGGCGACCATCTCCTCACCGCTGAGTTCCACTCCCTCGCTTCGCAGATGATAACGCCCTGCCTTCTCGTCGTAGAACTCCGACGCGGCCGGGTCTAACGCAATAGCCACCTGCTCCCCTGCGATGTATCCCGCGTTGGCGATCGCCTCCAGGATGATCTCCACCGCCTCAACATTCGCCTTCAGCGCTGGGGCAAAGCCTCCCTCATCACCTACCAGCGCGGTATAGCCCCTAAGCTTAAGCACCTCTCGCAGGCTGTGATAGATTTCAACCCCCCAACGAAGCCCCTCAGCGAAGGTCGGAGCGCCGAGTGGCATAACCATGAACTCCTGAAAATCCGTTGACTGCCAGTCGGTATGAGCCCCACCGTTTAAAATGTTCAACATCGGCACTGGCAGAACATGAGCTTGTATACCACCCAAGTATCGATAGAGAGGCATCCCCAATGAAACAGCCGTGGCTTTAGCCACAGCCAGGCTGACGCCCAGGATGGCATTAGCTCCCAATCGCGATTTATTATCTGTACCATCAAGGTCAAGCAACGCTGAGTCGATTGAGCGTTGCGCCATCGCATCCCACCCCAATAACATCTCATAAATAGTGGTGTTGACGTTTTCGACAGCCTTGATCACGCCCTTGCCACGATAACGATCCTCATCGCCGTCGCGCATCTCTAACGCTTCATGAACGCCAGTCGAAGCCCCGGAGGGCACCATGGCTCTTCCCCAACTGCCGTCCAACAGAATCACTTCAACTTCCACAGTCGGATTACCACGTGAGTCGAGCATCTCGCGTGCGTGAATTGATTCAATGGTGGTATGCATCGTTTATCGTCTCCTTCAGTGCGGAGTATGCTCATTATACCCACTACCTGCAATTGCTGTCATCTAATAAAATTATGGGCGGTTATGATATTTGTCAAGCCCATTACTCAATTCACCCGTCGTGATAGAATCCAGTCATGTCTGAGGATAGAAACCACATCGATTATTCTGAAAGCCTGAAACTACAGGGGCGAGTTGCCATAGCCATGAGCGGAGGGGTTGATAGTTCAGTAGCTGCTGCCCTACTCGTCGAACAAGGCGTGGACGTTTTCGGTTTGATGATGCGTCTTTGGGGTGCCGGACCGGATCGACGCAATCGTTGTTGTTCTCCAGAAGATGTGAGCATCGCTCGCAGTCTTGCTGAGCAACTAGACATCCCATTTCACGTGGTGGATGTCCAAGATCGGTTCAAAAAATACGTAGTAGACCCCTTTATCGATGGCTATGCGAATGGCATAACGCCAAATCCATGCTTGATCTGCAACCGCTTCATGCGCTGGGGTACCCTCCTTCACCAGGCGCGTGAAATGGGAGCCACTCACCTGGCCACAGGACATTACGCCCGTCTAGAAATGCGTGACGGGGTACATCTTCTATTACGCGGTAAGGATAGATCGAAGGATCAATCCTACGTGCTGAGTATTCTCAACCAAGATGATTTGGCGCATACCCTCTTCCCTTTGGGTGAGTACACCAAAGATAAGGTGCGGCAATACGCTAAGCGTATTGCTCTCCCTGTAGCAGAAAAACCTGATAGCCAAGATCTATGTTTCGTCACCGAGGGCGATTACCGCGATTTCCTACGCCAACAGGGCGTCCCCCTACCTCCTCCCGGTCCCATTGTTGATCAAATGGGCAATATTCTTGGCCAACACCAGGGATTGACCAACTACACTATCGGCCAACGACGTGGGCTTGGTATCGCCATGTCCCACCCACTTTACGTAATAGAGAAAGTATTATCTACTAATACTCTGGTTGTCGGTCCGATAGATGGCCTGGGGCGAAAACAATTCCTTGCTGGACCGGTGAATTGGATTAGAGGCCAACCGCCCGAGGATGCCCTCCAGATTAATGTACAGGTGCGTTATAAGGCCAATGAGGTCGAAGCCTTTATTGAACTCCTTCAGGATGGCTTTGTCGAGGTGAAATTAAGTGAGTCTATCCCAGACATCACTCCGGGACAGTCAGCTGTATTCTATAATGGCGAGGTGTGCCTGGGAGGAGGGGTCATCCGGTCATGAACGCTCCGAGCATATTTCTCGGTACTTTGATCGCCATCGCCTGTGGTCTGGTTTTTCACCTGATACGGGGTGGAAGAATATCCCGTCTAGGGCTTTATGTGGCAACCGCTTGGGTTGCATTCTTCGTTGGTCATATGGTGGGTGTATGGTTGGAATGGGACTTCTTGCGACTGGGATCCTTGAACCTCTTTCCTGCCATGTTGGCGACCATGCTGGGATTGATCTCCGCCAGTGTATTAGCCGGTCCAGAACGGTCACCGCTTGGCCGCCGGAGAAGGCGAAAGCCGCCGAAGAAATAAGGTAGAAGCAGCGTTATGCTATAATGTGCCTGATATGAGCGAAGCAACCAGCGAATATGATTCACCCGAACTCGAATCCCTACAACCCTCTGAACGGATTGAAAAATCGCGTGCCTGGGTTGTGGCTATTGTCCTTCTGCTGGCATTAATAATCACTGGGCTTATCTTAGCGGTGATCTCAATGGTCAACAACCCTGATCAAACTGAGATCATCAGAGATATCGTCATCATCTTCATGGCTGTTGAATCCTCGTTGATCGGGATTGTAATGATCATCCTGATCACACAGCTAGCCCGATTGACAGCTATGCTCCAAAACGAGATCAAGCCCATCCTTGATTCGACAAATGAGACATTAAACACGTTGCGAGGAACGACCACATTCTTGAGTAATAATCTTGTTGATCCCGTTGTTAAAGCCAATAGCGTAATTACCGCGCTGAGGCGGGCAATCGAACTTTTACCCATTAGCCGTCGCAGGTAAGCGCTCACGGCGTATAAAGGAGTGAGAGATATGTCAGATCGAGACAGCGATTTTGGGGCCTTTATCTCTGGATTCGTCATCGGGGGATTAGTTGGAGCAGCTGTGTCCTTATTGCTTGCCCCTCAATCCGGTGAAGAAACCCGAACCTTGATCCGCGAGAGGGGAATCGAGCTCAAGGAACAAGTTGAACAGACTACAATGGAAACTCGGGCAAAGGCCGAGAAATTGGCTCAGGATGCCAGAGAGAGGGCAGAAGAGCTTCAGAAAAAGGGCCAGGTGATCCTGGAGGAACAAAGAAGTCGAATTGAACACGCGGTTGAGACAGGCAAGCGAGCCGCTAAGCGAAAAAAGGGCGAAGCGAAGGCTGAGGGCGAGGCACCAGCCGAAGCTTAGTAGCCACCATAATATCTAATACCAAGCTTGCTGAGCGTAATCTATTTTACGGTCTTGCTGGTTGTGTTCCGGCGAAAGATCAGCTTATGACACAAAGGGCGTACACTATGTGCGCCCTTTTGTTTAATGTTGCATTGAGATCTCTGGCTGCTCAGTAATTGCTATCAACTCCATCATGGCCCCTGGTAGCGCATCAGCCACGTCACCAGCCAGTACACTGGCATCCGATCCGATCATCTCCTCCGCCAACTCTCCGGCGCGCCCGTGCAGGAATGCCCCCATCACAGCTGATTCATAAGCCGGCAGTCCCTGTGCCCTAAAACCAACGATCGCACCGGCGAGCACATCACCCGTACCTGCTCGAGCTAACGCTGGCGTAGCGAAAGGCATTACCGTCGTACGACCGTCAGGGGAAGCAACAACAGTGAAAGCCCCTTTCAGCACAACAACGTGCCCCCAGGTGCTAGCCCACGACCTTGCTGCGCCAATCCGATCTGCTTGAATGTCATCTTTTTGTTGATCAGTCAACACGGCCATTTCACCAGGGTGAGGTGTCAGCACAGAGCTCTCCGGCAGGAGATCAGGCCAACCTGAGATCCGTTTCATCAACTTAAGACCATCGGCGTCGACCACGCAAGGTGGCAGATGGGAGATTTGCCCCTCCTTCCGATCCCTGGCATGGATGAAACCAATCTGTCCCCGAGCCCGACCGGCTCCCGCACTTAGTAGTTCATCTAAGAAAACCTCGGTGGCTGGATCCTGCCCGAAGCCGGGACCTAGAAGCAACGCCTGGGTTTGGTCTAGTTCTTTCTCAAGAACTGCGGCTGCGCCCTCAGCGATTACCCCCATCTCATGCGGAAGAACAACCCAGGTTGCTTCTGGCAATTGTGGTACCAGCATCGGTTGGATTGGAGCCGGCACAGCCAGAGTGACTAAACCCGCGCCAACCCGATACGCTCCTATTCCCGCCAGAGATGCTGCTCCAGGATAATTTATCGATCCGGCTACAATCAACGCCCGCCCAAACGTACCTTTATGGGCATCCTTCGGCCGATCAGGCAACCAACCCCTGATTGTTTCCCTTGTTGCCAGCTCTAAATTTATACTAGCGAATTCCTCTAGATCATCAGTTATCCCGATGTCAGCCAAGATTAGTTCACCGACGGCTTTTGCCCCGGGGAAGTTGATTAATCCCTGTTTGACAGCAGCCAGGGTTACGGTTAAATCACAGTCCAACGCTTCCTTAGCTAGCTGGCCGCTGTCGCAATCCAAACCAGAAGGACAGTCCACCGCGACAACTATGGGTCTTCGCTCTCGATCGGTTATTACTTTTTTCGCCGTGCGTAACACATCCTCAGCCACACCCTTTAATGGAAGGCTGAACCCCGTACCTAGAACGGCATCCACAATTAAATCCGCCCGCCTAATTAACTTCCGCAGCATCCGCCAACGCGGATCCTGTTCGACGGTCGTGATCTCAGCGGCTTGTTTGGCCAGCCTGGCCAGGTTGGCATCCTCCTCTGAGCGTGAATGGGTCAGGTACGCCGACACGTTTGCCCCGGCTTCAGCCAAGTAATGACCTGCGACCAGACCATCGCCGCCATTGTTGCCTGAACCGACCAGGATAGAAACTTGCTTCCCACTCAGGTTCGGCCACCGATTAAGAATGGCTTCGGCAACCGCGCGTCCGGCGTTCTCCATCATCTGATCATATGTCAATCCCGATGCATCGGCTGCCTTTTCAATCTTACGCATTTGTCCAACAGTTACGATCTTAACCAAGCTTCCCTCCTTAAAGATTAACTGTCTCCTCTACCCTAAACCCAATCCGGTATGTTATCAGCCATGAAAGATGTTATAAACTATTATTCGATTTTGGCTTTCTGCAGCACCTGCAATATATCAGGGAACAGATCTAATCGGTCCAATTATCTGATATCCAGTCTGTAAGGTCCAATGACTCTAGTCGTTCTGATGTTGGGCGACCGGTCTCCGGATCCCACCCTCGAACCTGATAATAGGCTGCGAGCATCTCTTTAAAGGGTGGAACATACCCAGCTGATCCGCCATCAGGAAGTGGTTTGAGCAGTTGTTTTGGTAAACGATCGTTCTTGCCAGTGAGCCCTAAGCGGTGGTTGATAACTCGCTTCAGATTCCATGCCCGTTCACCAATTGCTACCAATTCGTCGAGGTTGTAATCAAAGCCAGTGACATAGTTTATCAAATCGAGCACAGACTCCGGAGGGACATTTGCTAAGTTACATAGCACCAGCGCGTTGCACAGTGTACGCCAATCCTGGAGACGGGCGACATTGGCTGCTTTTTCAGCCCCAGCTTGACGTGGGTAGAAGTTGATCCCGATTTCCTCAATCGTATGCCCAAAAGTATCGACCATGAAATAATCGGATTGGTTGTGGCAAGCACCCCGCGGCGAGGTGGCGTATACCAATGCCATCCCGGAAGCACCTCGGGGGTCGTGGTAAGCGACTTCCAAGCCATTAACTTGGACTGCCATCTCCGGGACATGGAAATGTTCCGCCAGTGCCTTTGATCCTTTAGCTAACAAACCACCTAAACCTTCTCGGCGAACAGTCTGATGTACCAGACATTCAATTACTTCAATGTCACCCCAGATCAGGGGGACGCCGTCCGTGTCAGCCTTGGTGAGAATACCTTCCATATAGAGATAGAAAGCCAAGCCGATGATGTTGGAAATGGAGATTGTGTCCATTCCATATCGGTCGCACAAATCACCTAACATGGTGATCGCCGATATGTCGTCGATCCCCAAGTTGGGACCAAAACCGGCGATCGTCTCGTATTCCGGTCCCTTTCGGTCACGACCGTCTTTGAGCCTGACAATCCGGCCACAGGCAATCACACAACCGTGACAGGTGCTGACACCGCTGAGAATAGTCTCGGCTACCGTGGTTCCCGAGATCTTCTCCACTCCTTTAAAGACACCGTGGGTATAGTAGTGTGTTGGCACGTCTCCCAAGTAATGGAAGTAGTCCATGGCTCCGGCTGTGCCAACTTCCCGGGCAGCGCGACTATAGTTATCATTTCGTAGATTGATATTCTCTCGCCGACGGGAAATCCTGAATTTATCCGGATGGGTTATCGGTATTGGTCGTCTCCCTCGAACTGCGATTGCTTTTAAGTTCTTGGACCCCATCACGGCTCCCATACCAGTACGGCCTGCTACTCGTCCCTGATCACAAAGAATAAGCGCAATTGGAAGTAAATTCTCACCCGCTAAACCGATACAAGCAACACGTGACAGTTGATCATTAAGGTCATCCTTTATCCTCGACTGAGTTTCATATGTATCGCAAATCCCCCACAGATGGTCTGCCGGGCGTATATCTACTTCACCATCATGGATCCAGAGATAAACCGGACCAGAGGCGCGACCGCTTAGTAGCAACCCATCGTAACCAGTAGATCGCAGTTCAGGACCGAAGTATCCCCCAACATTGGACTCTCCCCAGAGTTTCGTGGCAGGCGACTTGGCACAGATCACATACCGTCCGACAGAAGTGCCCATTGTTCCGGTCAAAGGTCCGGTTAGAAAGAGCAATGGTGCTTCAGGACTGAGCGGATCCAGGTCTTCTCTAAGCCAGGGAAAAAGGATTTGAGCACCGAGGCTGGACCCACCCATAAACGCTCTAATATCATTCGATGGTACTTCACTATGACTAATCACCCCCGAATCAAGATCAACATTTAAGATCCGAAAGGCATAATCCGTCATCAACTTTTCCTTGGAGCTGGGATGAATGTATGGCAGATCATGATAGATGACATCGACCTTCGTTCACAGCCATTTTGACAACAATAAGCTCTTGGCGTCGTTAAGCACCCTTCTTAGCCGGCACACGGCTCATGGCGTATTCTGCAAGAGCGGTGATTGTCAGACTTGGGTTAATTCCTGGATTAGCGGGGACGATAGATCCATCAATGATGAAAAGCCCAGGATAATTAAACACCTCACAATTCACATCAACTACACCCTCCGAGGCGTCACTTCCGAAGATGCAACCTCCAAGCATGTGGGCTGTCATCGGCATATTAAGCAGACTTGATGGAAGTGAACCGATAGGTCTGCCACCAATTTTTTCAGCGAACATGTGCGTCACTTGATTTCCGAGAGCAACATTGACCGGTATGGTTCTTTCCACATCATGTTCAGCGACCAGATCTCGTCGGAATAATGTGTACAAACTACGACTCAATCTTAGGCTCATCAAATTATCCTCAGCCTGCATAAACATTAACGCTACACTACGCCGCATTAGCCCCGGCATGAATCTAAAGTAGAAATAATCACGTGGTCGACGAAGATAAGCAAGAATCGTATCCAACAAACGTTTAATGAAACTGCCATGTGCATCGATCAGGGGGGAACCCACCAACCAGAAGATCAATGACGATCCATCCGAGAAACGCACCGGTTCTACCTGCGTTTTGGCGTCAACCCTTGCAATCGAAGTGATAGCCAGACCCTGAGAGTGATCATCCCTGTCTTTCAGGGTATATCCACCCATGAATGCCTCGCTGTTGGTGCGGACAACCTCTCCCAATCGGGTTGAAAGATTCGGCAGGGACTGATTCACGTCACGGCAGCGCAAGAGAAGCCTCAAGGTACCTAGAACCCCAGCGGCGACGACGACGTTTCGCGCCCGAATCGTTCTTGTTGGTTTATTTAGCCACGCCGTGGAAGAATGATAGTGTACCTCATAACGAGCACCATCAGGTTGATTTCTAGCCAACGGGCGGATGTCGGTTACTTCTGCCTCGGCTTTTATCTCCGCACCCGACTTCTCAGCGAAATATAGATAATTCTTATCTAAACTATTCTTAGCATTGTAACGGCAACCCACCATACATCCACCACAGTGATTACATCCTGAGCGTAATGGTCCTTCTCCACCAAAATATGGATCAGGCACTTCCTCATCTGGCTCTCCAAAGAAGAATCCAACCTGCGTGGGTCGAAAGCTATCTCCCCACCCAAGCTCATCGGCGACGTCACTTAACACCTCGTCAGCGGGCCACAGATGGGGGTTGGTATCCACACCAAGCATCTTTCTCGCAGTCCCATAATGCGGCTGTAGGACAGTCTTCCAATCAGCAAGGTGACTCCAGGCTGGTGAGGAAAAGAAACTTTCATCTGGTTCCATCAACACCGCAGCATACACCAGGCTGCCACCTCCTACGCCACTCGAACCAAAGACGAATAATCCCCGGAAAAGGCTCAGTTGTTGAATACCAAAGCAGCGTAGCGCGGGAAGCCACAAATACTTCCAGATATTCCAATTGGTGCGGGGATAGTCTTCATCTCGAAAGCGCTTACCACGTTCGAGGATAAACACCCTGTATCCCTTTTCGGTGAGCCGCATTGCGGAAACGCTACCACCAAAACCAGATCCGACGATAACAAAGTCATAGGTCTCATCAGGATTGCTAGCTACTCGCGCATATTCAACCATCTGGTTACTAACCTTTCCATGAAGAGGTATCAGGTCATATGAAAGAAATTTTCGAGCGATCAAATTAACAGAGATTAGTCATCGGCTTCTATCTCCACCAAACCACAACAACGCACAAAATGTAATACTGTTGGCACATTCCGTAACATATAACCCATACTGCCATCAACCTTAAGCCGACGAGTAATCATCGCTTGCATCGGGTCTAACTCACCCCTCAAAACTCGCAGATAGTTATATCGTGAAGCGGTTAGAGTGTAAGCTGCATCAGGCAGCTCTTCAGTGTTAGGGTCGATAAACCGCACCTGGCGACACTTCCCATGCCACAGGTCGAAATACAAAGTCATCGGCAGGTCTTGGCCTTCTACTCCCTCATCCGGCTCAACGAGGAAAATGATATCTCCCTCCCAATTCCTGGCCACCTGTGCATATTGCTGGTCATTGTTGATGACCTCCATGACTGCATGGATGTACTCCTCACTAGGAAATTTTATCGCCATTGGTTATCTCCCTCCTTGGCTGATATTTCATCTGGGATTATGCGTCAATCCTGGTCAAGAGTCAAAACATCGTATTGACAGGTCATTAAGCAGTCAGTTAGACTACCCATACTAACTGAATGAGGAGAACTCTATTCCTTACGTTTCCTATGAGTGAGCACAAATATTACCTCACCCCGGAAGGGGAACACAAAATGCGAGCGGAACTGGAAGAATTGACCGGCCAGCGCCGATCTGAACTCGCTGAGCGTCTCCGATTTGCCATCCAACAAGGCGATCTGACCGAGAATGCCAACTATATCGCCGCCAAAGAAGAGCAAGCCTTCCTGGAAGGAAAAATCCTCGAATTGGAGGCCATCTTACGGGATGCCATCATCATTGAGGACACTGAGCCATCCGACCAGGTGCGGATTGGATCTAAGGTAGCGATCACCATAGACGGGGGTGACCTGGAGACCTTTCATTTGGTCGGAATTAAAGAAGCAAACCCGTCTCAGCAGAAGATCTCACATGAATCTCCCATTGGTAAAGCCCTGCTTGGCAAGCGTGTCGGGGAGTCTGCCATCGCCGAGACGCCGGGCGGAAGAATTAAATTAGAAATCCTCGAGATCCATTAATCCAAAACGAGGGCGGTTTGATCCCCGCCCTCGCATATACCTTGATCAGTCATTTTCCAAGAAATTGCAGAAAATGTCGTGGGTTAATACCCTACCTCCGCAGGCCAAGCACTTAGTTCGACGGTAAGCCGATCGAAAAAGCTCTCCGGCGGGAGTGCGCCCTCACCGTAGCTCATATCGACAACTCGAATCTCAACTTTCAGCGATGCTGTCTGTAAAGTGACAATCCCACCGCTCTCGGCTTCCACCGGATCGCCCTTTGCGCTTAAGCGGTTATTTGTTTCCTCATCATTGAATGCATATCGGCTCATGAGGACCTTGGTTACAGTCTGGATGTCGTTCTTGTCGAAAAGCCACACTTCAAATGCGGAAACCTTCTTCGGATCTTCGACGCCAATCAAATCTCCTATTCCGACCCCGCATTCACCCAGAAAATCTCCAGTTGCACCCTCGATGCTGAAAGAATCGTCGTACGCGTCGTTACCGATCGTGTATGTAGTTCGGAAGGTCGCCAATGGTTGCTCGACGATCGGTGATTCATCAACCCCAATCTCTTCTTCCACTGATCTCATCATAGGTTCAACTGGTGTTATTTCCGGTTCGCTTTCCATGCGACGGCGGAGGAAGATCGCCCCAACCAGAAGAAGCCCGAACGCAACTGTTACCAAAAATGCAGGAAGGAGTAATTTAGACGCGGTTAGCCCAGCTTCACCTGTCTCCGTCGGTGTGGTTTCTTCTGTGGGTGATTCTACCGCGACCAGAGCCTGAAACCTCTGGAGATCGGCCGGTTTCACCTCACCAGGTTCCTCACCGACCAAAGCCAGGACCTCACCTCTCGTTTCCCCCAGGCCTTCATAACGCTCCTTAGCCACCTCAGGGTCTAGATTTACCGAGTAGGAATCGATGACCATGCGTAGATAGTCCACACGTAGATCCTGCCGTAATTGAGCAGGTACTCCGTCGATCCACTCTACTGGATTGATCGCCCAGGCATAGACCACTCCAAGAGTGATACCCGCTACGAGAGCAATCCCTACTAGCACCCATTTATTACTTTGAATGAAGCCCTTTATCTCATCCATAATTCCTCGCTTTTGATCATGCGACCCTATTTTTTTACTCGCTAACACTCCCCCATCGACCATAGAATTCTAGACCTTTCTATCTAACAAAGCAATATCCTGAGTTGCAGGTTTCATACCGTATCCTTCGTAACCGATGGCAATTCCACCCGTTCAACACGCGATCCGCACTTCAAGCATAAGGCATGATCCTTATTATCAATCACCAGTAGACCTTTACATACGGGACAAGGCTGTGAAAGAGGGCGCTTCCAACTGGTGAAATCACAAGTCGGATAGTTCGCGCACCCATAGAATATCCGGCCTTTGCGTGTACGTCGCTGGACAAGCTCACCCCCATCCTCGGGGCATTGTACGCCGATTTTTTCCAGCCAGGGCTCGGTGAAGCGGCATGTAGGGAAGTCGGAACAACCAATGAACTTCCCGAAACGGCCATGGCGGATCACCAGCGGGTTACCACAATCAGGACAGTTGCGATCGATTTGTACCGGCTCCGCTTTTACCTCAGGCATCACCTCTTCAGCGCGCTTAACCTGCTCAGCGAAAGGCTCGTAGAAAGCTCTAATGACATCCACCCATTCCCTCTCTCCTTCGGCGATTTCGTCGAGATTCTCCTCCAAGCGAGCAGTAAAACCGAGATCGACAATATTTGGGAAATGCTCAACTATCAAATCATTGACGATCTCACCAATTTCAGTCGGCACCAGTCGCCGTTTCTGGCGTTGAACATAGCCACGCTGCAGAATGGTAGAGATGATAGGCGCGTAGGTTGAAGGTCGGCCAATGCCATGCTCCTCCAACGCTCGCACCAGGGTCGCATCCGAGAAACGACGAGGAGGTTGGGTGAAGTGCTGCTCGGGGAAAAGATCTTGAAGGTCGAGGGGGTCACCATTAGTAAGATCAGGTAATTGGTCTAACTGGATCTTTAGTAATTCCCGTCCATTCTTATTATTCTCAGCTTCTCTATCATCATACAATTCCAGGAAACCGGGGAACCGTAATTTGGAGGCAGCGATACGCAGGAAGTAATTGTGCTTGGCTGACCTACCATCGACTTCGATGGTCAGGGTATCATATTCTGCTGGCTTCATCTGCGAGGCAATAAACCTCTTCCAGATTAAAGAATAGAGCTTGAATTGCTCAGGAGTAAGGAATTGCTCAATGGTTCCTGGTTCTCGTGCGGCTGAGGTTGGGCGGATAGCTTCGTGAGCTTCTTGGGCTCGACGTGAAGGTGAGCGATATTTCGGTGGCTTTTCAGGTACGTAGGCATCTCCGAATCGTTTTTGGATCACCCGACGTGCTTCAGCAACCGCTTCGGCTGCCAGCTTTGTTGAATCAGTACGCATGTAGGTGATCAGACCCACCTGTTTTCCATGATCAAGCTCGATACCTTCGTATAGTTGTTGGGCAATTACCATCACTCGACGAGCGGTGAACCCCAATCGCCGTGAAGCCTCCTGTTGCATAGTGGAAGTTATGAAAGGAGCAGAAGGACGGCGGATTCGGTGCCCCCGCCGTACATGCTTCACCTGGTAACTCGCCTGTCTCATATCCTTCATATGAATCAAGACCTGAGCTTCAGATTCCAGCACGGGGGTTTCACCATCGACCTGAACGAGCCGTGCACGAAAGACCGGCGGCTTAGCCGGTTGGAGTAAGTCGGCATCAATTGACCAATATTCTTTCGGCACAAAATCTCGTATTTCTCTTTCGCGTTCGACCACAATTCGTAAGGCGACGGATTGAACTCGTCCCGCCGATAGACGACCGCGCACTTTCGCCCACAAAAGTGGGCTAAGGCTATAACCTACTAGGCGATCGAGTATTCGCCGAGCTTGTTGAGCATCAACCAAGTTCATCGCGATGTCACGTGGATTCTGGAAAGCCTGCTCGATTGCTGCTTTGGTAATCTCGTGGAAAACAACTCTATGTGCAATTTCCGGGTCAATGTCTGCAGCCTGTAATAGATGCCAGGCAATTGCTTCCCCCTCCCGGTCGGGATCGGTCGCTAGAAAGACCTCCCGAACCTTGCTCGCCGCGGCTTTTAGCTCCTTGACGACCTTCCGTTTCTCGTTGGGGACCCGATATTTAGGAGTGAAATCGTTCTCCACATCGACCGAAAGTTGCGAGCGCAGCAGGTCTCTAACATGTCCGACAGAGGCCATAACCGAATAATCCTTGCCCAGAAAGCGACCTACTGTTCGCGCCTTTGCTGGTGACTCCACAATGACCAACTTACCGCGTCGCTTGGAACCCGATCCTTTGGGTTTTTTAGGCTTGGACACTGCCGGTGGAGGTGTCAACCCCTTATGGGCTTCTGTTCTTCCCATCCGATAAAGACCTGTACCACAAACAGGGCAGATACCCCTAGTAGCCGGCGTGCCCGAGGAGGTATATGTTGGGTCCGGATTGGAGACCTCTCGTTTCTGTTTACATTTCACACAATACGCTTCCACAAATTACTCCCACATTTCTAAAGGTAATGATCTAAACCCGCGTTGGCTAATTCTTGTACCAGACGTCGTAGTTCTTCTGCCCGCTCTCGTCGACACACCAGGAGCACATCGCCAGTATCGATTACGATTAAATCGTCCACTCCTAGGGTGGCGATAAGTCGCTCACCTTTGATCTCCGGATCCTGGTAGATCAACGTGCGATGCATATCGAGGGCAAGCGTCTTTGGCGCCACAAGCAAGTTCCCATCCTCATCGGGTTCCATTAATTCGAATAGACGGTTCCACCCTCCAACATCCCACCACCCTAGATCATCTGCAGGGATGACGGTTACCTGTTCTGCTCCCTCCATGACACCAAAGTCTATTGTTTCACTTTCCAATTCATGCCACACTTCTTCGAGGACTCGTCCCTCCTCTGGGGTTCCGAGAGCAGCCTCGATTTCCATCAACCCCGAGAAAAGGGCTGGCATCTGCTGCTCGATCTCATCCAGAATTCGTGACGCCTTCCATACAAACATACCGGAATTCCAGACGTATTCTCCACTATTGACATAAGCTTCAGCCGTAGCTAATGCTGGCTTCTCTTTAAAGGCTTCAACCCGGTATGCCTGATAGCCACAGAATGTCCCTAGCAGCTCTCCTCGATGAATATACCCATAGCCCGTGTCCGGGTAGCGAGGTGTGATTCCCAGGGTAACCAGCTCTCCCTGACACGCCACTTCATAAGCTGCAAGGAGCAACTTTTGGAATTTATCGACATTTGCGATGTAGTGATCTGCGGTCAGGTTTGCCATCACAAACTCAGGATTTTGTCTCCGTAACCTGATCGCGGCCAGACCGATTACCGAAGCTGTTCCCCGAGGTGCTGGCTCGAGCAAGAAATTACTCGCCGGCACCATGGGTGCTTGCGGTTGCAGTAATTCTGCTTGCTCCGCCACCGTGACAACCAGGATTTGCTCAGGTGTCATGATGGGAAGCAATCGATCTACAGCAATTCGAAACAGGGTTTGGTCTCCGAAGAGACGAAGCGACTGCTTCGGTCGTTTACGTCTGGATATCGGCCACAAGCGGGTTCCCCCACCACCGGCCATGATCACTGCTGCGAAATCATCCATCATACTCTCTATTCCACTCGATACTCGGCTCTTTGCTCACGGGCTCGGATGTATTGCATACCCCCCACTTGACGTGCGCGTCCTTTCAGTTCCAGCATCGCCAGCGAAGCTGTAATCTGCGAAATCGGTAACCCACATTGGGCTTGCAGTTCATCAACATGGATTGGTTCACTACTAAGCATCTCAAGCACACGTCGCTCGGTATCATCCTCTGGTAACACTTTATCGGCAACCTCCTGCCGGGCAACCACGTCCATATTGAGCGCTTCCAATACATCCTCCGGTGAGACGAGCGGACGAGCGCCGGAACGGATCAGACGGTTTGTACCTTGGCTCGTCCGTCGATGGATGTCTCCAGGTACGGCGAAGACCTCCCGCCCCTGCTCGCCGGCGAAATCCGCGGTGATCAATGCCCCACTACCAATACCAGCCTCGACCACGATAACCGCCAACGATAACCCGCTGATGATTCGATTGCGTGGCGGGAAGTTCCTTGGCTCAGGCCGGGTACCAAGCGGATAATCACTCAGAATCGCGCCATTTCCAGCGATGGATTCAGCTAACTTACGATGTTCGGGTGGGTACATCTGATCCAGGCCTGATCCAAGCACCGCCAATGTCCTCCCGCCCACCTCCAGCGCAGCCTGGTGAGCGATCGAATCGATTCCCCGAGCTAGCCCAGAGACCACCGTGACTCCGCTCGCGGCAAGTACGCTAGAAACCTCACGTGCAGTGGCTTTTCCATATGCCGTCGCCCGACGCGTGCCAACCACCGCAGCTGCCCAACGATCTTGAGGTTTTATCTCACCCCTGACATATAACACAGGGGGTGGAGAGTGAATTTCCTTAAGGCGGATAGGGTAGTCCTCATCCTGCCAAGTAGTGACATGGATACCTAATGCTGCAACCCGTGCAATTTCCTGGTCCAAATCCAACCGCTCTCGGGTTTCGATCAACGCTTGAATGGTTTTCGGTCCGAGTCCCGCAGCCTGGAGATCTTCAGCTGTAGCGTGCCACGCGGTTTCAAGACTGCCAAAAGCATCGAGCAATGTCCTCAGCCGGGTCGGACCGATCCCAGATACTCGGTTGAATCCGATCCAGTACTGTGTTTTATCCCCCACGTTAGCCTCCCCAACCCTCGGTTCCCAGATTAGAAACCGGCTGAGCATACCACAGCGATTCCGCGTGTGTCAAGGACCCACCCCACAAAGAACCCGTTAGGTAATGACCCCCTCGGTTATGGTTCCAGGAATGATTAGCATTTTAATAATACCTAAATCCCACTTAGAGTATCAATCCTCTGCAGGTGACCCAGTCTCGTACTAACTAAGAAATAGTCTATCACTTACCCAATACTGGGTAGCATCAGCAACCATACTTCGACGAAGCCGAAGGGATAAACTCCACGAGCCGCCTAAACATCAATAGCAGTCGAATGGCATCCTGAGCCCTTAGACAAGCTCAGGACCTTCGGCTCCACGCAGCGTAGTCGAAGGGCATCCAGAGCGGAACGGACGCTGAGTGAAGTCGAAGCGGGAGTGCAGTCGAAGGACGCCC
>JAUVOZ010000189.1 GCA_030598885.1 Anaerolineae bacterium
GAAGAACCACAGCATAGCTTGTTGGCGCTGGGAACAGGTTGCTGAAAGGACGTTGTCATGAGTGGTGAAAGAAATACTTTGGTTCAGGTACAGGAGGTAAAGAAGTATTTCCCCATTACTCGTGGCACGATTATTCAGCGGAATGTTGGGGACATTAAAGCCGTCGATGGTGTGAGCATAGACATCTATCAGGGCGAGACGTTCGGTTTGGTGGGAGAAACGGGCTGCGGGAAAACCACCCTGGGTCGCACCATTCTGTGGCTCTACAAGCCAACCGCAGGGAAGATCCTCTTCGATGGAGTAGATCTGAATACGCTGAAACACTCAGAACTGCGCCAGACACGACGCCGAATGCAAATGGTGTTCCAGGACCCATACGCCTCGCTTAATCCGCGCTTGACTGTGGGCTCGATCATCTCGGCCCCCTTGGTGATTCATAAAACGGGGGGACGTCTGGAGCGGCAAGATCGAGTTCGGCAATTACTGGAACTCGTCGGTCTCAACCCGCAATGTGTCAACCGCTATCCCCATGAGTTCTCCGGTGGCCAGAGACAGCGCATTGGCATCGCCAGGGCGCTGGCGCTCAACCCCGATCTCATAATTTGTGATGAACCGATCTCTTCATTGGATGTTTCGATTCAAGCCCAGGTTGTTAATCTGTTGGAGGAGCTGCAAGAGCGATTAGGGATCACATATTTGTTCATCGCCCACGATCTCAGCATGGTACGACATATCAGCGATCGAATGGCGGTGATGTACCTGGGCAAGTTGGTCGAGATGGCTGACCGTGACGAGATCTACCTCAATCCACTTCATCCCTACACTCAAGCTTTAATCTCGGCTGTCCCGATCCCCGACCCGGCGCTGAAAAAGACTCGCCAGAGGATCATCCTTGAAGGAGATATTCCAAGCCCGGCTAATCCTCCGTTGGGTTGCAACTTCAACACTCGTTGTTCATTGGCGATTGATGTCTGTTTTAATGAAGAGCCACAGTACCTGGAGGTTTCAACCGATCATTGGACGGCTTGCCATTTTGTACAGCCCGGTGAATCATAATGTGTGTGGACGAATCTTAGGATAGGATTGTGCTCTTCAGTGTCGCGCGGGTAGCCGAATGTGCTTCGATCAACTTTTCCAATAGATATTTCTTATCGCCGACGCTCAAGTCAAACGCTCCTTTTGCACTGATGAATCATTTCCGTGCAATTTCCCTAATCGCACTAATAATTACTTCGAATGTCCCCCTCAATGAAAACAGTAAGGGTTAATAATCACTCTGTTAGTCATTATCCAGGCAAATTATAACACTGAAGTTACTTTTTATACCATATTTTCCGACAAATTCGTCTGTTTCAGAAAAAACATCGGCAAAGCATTGACACTTCGGTAACAATAAGTTATCCTGGAATTGTTTAAGTAATATCTGCTGCTAAGTCATGATGGTTGTGATGGATTATCATTCTGAGCCGAAGCGTTGCGGAGGTGAAGAATCTCGTTGCTACCCGACCAGAGCTATCTCAAGTGAAGATCGAGATTCTTCATCGCGGAGCCGGAGGTGCTGAGCTTAGGCGAAGTGCTCCTCAGAATGAAATCATCCCATCTTCGGGAGGGTTTGATATCTTTGTCGAAGTCTACTGCAAGGGCCGAGACGATTTTCTTTCATTCCTGAACGACAAACTACGCCAGGTTCCTGGCGTTGAGCGCACACAAACCTTCCTGATTCTAAAGATGCACAAGCTTTCGTACCGCTGGGGTGAGGCGGAGATAGCTGAATCGCAGCGCGCAGAGGATGTTATCCCCGGAGCAGCTGGTAGCCGCCCAAATAGCTAGCAAGGAAGAACACCATAGATGGTGTTGAATAACTTTTCCCCTCATCTAATCCATGAGAAGTCGGTTGAAATCCTGACTGAAGTTGGCTTCTGCGTACCCGAGGGTAATGTCCTGTCCCGCTTAGAACACTCGGGTTTTATAGTGGATCGTGATCATCAGATGGTGCGCCTAGCGCCAGAAATGGTGGAATCAGCGCTCGAGAGCTTGCCAAAAGATGTCAAACTGTATGATCGTGCAGGTGAAACACCATTACCTTTCGGCGAACGCTCAAGTTTCATGGGCGCGGGAACTCCGGTAAACGTCATCGATTTGGAGATCGGTGTGCGGCGAGCGGCAACCCGTCAAGATGTATGTGATTTGGTCACCTTGCAGGACGCCCTAGACCAAGTGGATATTGTCCGTCCAACCGTGACCGCCACCGATCAAGGGGAGAGTTCGGATTTAGTTGAAATTGCCGAGATGCTGAGGAGAACATCCAAACCGATGGTGCATCGCACGCTCGCTCCTGAAAGGGTGGATGCTGCAGCCGAGATGTTGTTCTCCGTCGCCGGAGGTGAGGAGGCTTTCAAACAGCGGCCATTTTTTGTTACCCTCTACTGCCCCATCAGCCCGGGATATTTCACACCCGAGAATGTGCTCTGTATGTTGCGTTGGGCGGAGCATGAAATCCCGATAACCTTGTTACCAATGACCATGGGCGGCGCCACCTCCCCCGCCACGCTTTTAGGCGAGTTGGTGGTGATCAACACCGACATCCTGGCCTGGATCGTCGTATTACAGGTTCTTTATCCGGGAATCCCCCTTCTCTACGGCAGCGTTTCCTCTGTGCTCGATATGCGAACCGGGTTGTTGCCCCTTGGCGCGCCGGAGCGAGGGATGGTGAACAGCGGTGCGGCGGTAATGGCCCACCATTATGGCCTACCGTCGATGTGCGGCGGGTTTTCATCGGATGCCAAGGAATTGGACGCACAGGCCGGCTTTGAGAAGGCGGTCACCGCAGTCCCCCTGATGTTGGAGAGGGCGGAGATCATTTATGGGGTCGGGGCAATTGACGCAGGCTCTTCCATTTCATACCTCCAGATGGTATTGGACGACGACCTTATTGCCGGACTGAGACGCATGATGCAGGGCATTAGGGAGCATGATCTTGCTGAGGAGATGGCGTTGATCAAATCTCGAACACCGCGTGGGACCTTTCTGGGAACCAAGCACACACGCAGAACCTTCCGCGAGCACTGGCAACCAGCCATTCTCAATCGCGATCCATATGAGACCTGGATGGCCAAAGGAGAAACCATTGAAGAGGTTTGTCGCCGTAAAATCCAGGAGATCCTGATCCAGCATCAGCCTCCCCGTTTGCCTGCCAGAGTAGAGGCGGAGATGGAGCGTGTCGTACGACGACACGTTAGCGAAGATTTTCACTTCGAGCCGTAGACACGAGGAAAGAGAAAGCCGAGATCTGCAACTTTGCTGGCAGGCTGCTGATCGCATCGTGTGTGGTTTCGAGATCTACCGGGGTGTCTTCACGCATTATGCAGGCTGGAATTGGTCACCATCCAAGCCCAGAATCTCGATTTGGTTAAACAGGTCATTGTGATGTATGCTGGTTATGTTGCGGAAGAAGCTGCTGCCTGAGAAATTCAAGCCTAAAAGGATTTTAAGCATC
>JAUVOZ010000154.1 GCA_030598885.1 Anaerolineae bacterium
ACCGACTCCCACGCTGACCCCCACAGGAACACCTCAACCCGATGCAACCGAGACGCCTGTCGCCGCAGAGATGCCATTCGCATTACAAATCGGCAGCCCAGCGCGAATTCAGAACTTCATCGACATCGATGCAGGTTGTGATTGGATGGGCGTTGGTGGGCAAGTCTTCAGCCTCGAAGGTGACCCTATCATCGAGTTGACGGTTCACTTAGCGGGTGAATTAGAAGGATTGGATCCAATCGATTTGTACGCAATAACCGGGAGCGCACCTGACTTAGGGCCAGGTGGGTACCTGTTCGTGATCGCCGATAGCTCCATCGCTAGCGAGAATACCCTGTGGATTCAACTGGACGATGGAAGTGGTAATCCACTCTCCGATGCTATCTACCTCGAAACCTCCGACAGTTGTGCCGAGAACCTGGTATTGGTCCACTGGAGGCAGGTACGCGAGCCGTAAGTTCAGCGGCGCGATAGTTAGAGCCTCCCGTCGGAATGTAACCGATGGGAGGCTTAATGTTTGTGCTTGTCAGTTGAAATAACCCAGGCAATATATTCTCCTATAGCTGTTATCCCTTACGATCACTCACAATTAACGATTGCTGCAACATCTGGCAAACTTGATCCACCTCGGCCTCGCTCATCACCCCGGAGAAGGGCAACGCCAGGCTGCGACGCCCCAGGTCTTCGGTTACCGGGTAATCGCCAGGTTGGTAGCCGAAACGCTCCACATAAGGAGGCTGAAGATGGATGGGGGCGAAATATGGCCGGCTGGGCACACCACACTCCGATAACCGCTCGATCACCGTTTGACGGTCGATAGCCTGGTTCAAGCGTATCACGTAAACAAACCAACTCATACGCGTGGTGTCCGGTACTAGCTGGGGCAACTCGACGCCAGGGATCTCTCTCAACCGCTGGCCATACCAATCCACAACTTGCTCACGCTTAGCCAGCAATTCGTCCAGACGTGTCATCTGGACCCTACCCAACGCAGCGCACATTTCGTCCATCCGGTAGTTGTAACCCAAGTATGAATGCTCGAGCCAGGTATCTCCTGGTGCTCGACCATGGTTGCGCAGCGCGCGTATCATGGTCGCCCAGTCGTCGCGATCGGTCACCACTACCCCACCTTCGCCAGTGGTGATTTGTTTGTTGGGGTAAAAGGCGAATACCCCTACATCTCCCAGCATGCCAGCTGGCCGGTTGTGGTAGGTCGCGCCAAGCGCCTCACACGAATCCTCGATCGTTGTCAGCCCATAGCTATGTGCCGTCTTGACCAGAAGGTCATAGTCAGCCGGTTGGCCAAACACATCCACCGGTAGAATCGCCTTCAGCCTCCCTTCAGCCGACGCCCCCTTACGTGGCAGCCATCGCTTTGCAGCCGCTCCGCCATGCTCCAAATCGGTCGCCGCCTGTGCCACCAGTGTAGGATCGATGTTACCGGTTCGCGGGTCGACATCGACGAACACCGGAACCGCCCGTTCATACAATAGCACGTTGGCAGAAGCAATGAAGGAAAAGGGTGTGGTGATCACCCAATCGCCATCAGTAACGCTCGCTGTCCTAACACATAGGTGCAATCCCGCAGTTCCCGAACTAACCGCGACCGCATGCTTCGCTCCCACAAATTCGGCAACCGTTGCTTCAAAAGCCTCCACTTGTGGGCCGATGCTTAGACGCGGTGTGCGCAAGACGGCTGCCACCGCTTCACGTTCAGCGTCCGTCAAATCAGGTGACGACATTGCGATTGGACGGTTGACAGAAGGTTCTCGATCTCGAATAATCAATGGGTCTCCTGGTAAAAAACTCGCGTTGGCTGACGATAGTGCTTAGGTATTTCCATTCTCCTACGGTGGCCACACCGCTCCAGCCCTGACAATCGCTCCCCGGGGGACATCCAGCTTGACCACGGCGCTGTTGCCCACCCGAGCTCCGGCTCCAATTGTTACGTTTAGATTGATCGTCACACCCATCCCGATCAAAGCCCCCTCACCAACCGTCACCCCGCCGGCCAGCAATGCCCCTGGAGAGACATTAACATACGCATCCAGGCGACATTCGTGTGAGATGACGGCACTCGTGTTGATTATCGTACCAAAGCCTACATCCGCCTCACTTCCGACATACGCGTTGGGGAAGACCTGCACCCCATCCGCCAGCCTAGAGCTAGGCTCGACGGTCGCCCTGGGGTGGACCAATGTAGGGCAGGAGAAGCCCGACTCTAGAATCCGCTCAAAAACGCGTATCCGGTTCTTGATATCGCCCACCCCGCCTACCGCGTTTGCCGCTAGGGTCAAACCTCGCTCGGTCAGTGCACCCAGCACCTCGCCGCCTCCAAGTATAGGCAAGTTCATAACTACTGTACCAACCACCAAACCATCGTCAATCACGCCCACCAAATCGAAATCTCCCAATGCGCGCACCAGATCGATCAACGATTTGCCGTGTCCACCACCACCGTATATTAACAACGCTTGCGGCTCAAATGGCCCCTCGGGCAACTCATAGGCAAATTCACTCCCCCGCGCCTTTGCCTGGAGTACGGTCTCCTGGGTGACCAATGACCCAACCGGTAACGAGGAAAGGTCCAGACCGATCTGACGAGCCAACGCCAACGCCGGCTTGGTGATACGCAGTTTCTCAGGAATGATATCCTCTTCACGGGGCTCTTCAACCGGCGTGGTTTCCGGTGGTTTCCATCCGGCATCGACCGCCAGCCAACATAGTCGCTCACCTGCTTGGAGCATATCCCCAACCACCGCTCGGAGGCTGAACACATAGCCCTCTCGCTCGGCGACCACATCTACCGCTGATTTGGTGGTTTCAAGAGTGCATAAGATGTCGCCCACCTCAACCTGCTGCCCCGTGATCACCGGCAACGCAGCTACCCGAGCTTCGGGCTCATTGGGGTTGAGCAGAGGAACTAGCACTTCAAAAGGATCGGACATTACAAGACTTTGCCTCGTTTAATTGAGCAGTTACCTATGTCGGAGCGCTACCCGCACGAAGTATGAAAATGATATGTTGTTTAATTTCATATTATGCTCTTTATTCTCTCAAACCGCTGGCTTTTTATTCCCAGGTAGTATACCGATAAAACCTACATCCTCCACATATTCTGCGGTAATATCAAGCCATCATTGCCATCGCCGCCTTCACAATATCACCCTCATCCGGCAGCACCGCCGCCTCCAACGGTCCTGCGGCCGGGATAGGCATATCAAGGGCGGCCAGACGTCGTGCACGCAATCCCGGACCATATGCTTCAACCATCTGTGAGACCACCTCCGCCCCCCAACCAAGGGCGCGCGAACCCTCCTCAATGGCCAGTAATCTCCCTGTTCGGGTAAGACTCTCGACAAGCGGATCTAAGTCTAACGGGCTGATCTCAGTAAGGACCACCAACTCAGCAAAGACTTCATGCTCGAATGCCAGACGTTTGACCGCTTGACGGGCTAATTCAGCCATGTAGCCGTAAGTGGTTATGGTCAGACTTGGAGGCGGGGCGCCAGTCACGGTCAGAAAGTATGCTGGGTAGCGATCCCCTATGCGTTGAATGCTAAACTCAGCCGAACCCCCAATCGGAATGACCGGACTCTGGTAGAGCAGTTTATGCTCAATAAAAAGCACCGGATCATCGTCTTCCAAAACCGCCTTCCGCAGTAAGCCTGCCGGATCGTCAAGCGCCGATACGGCGACAACCCGCAATCCTGGAACACCTAAGAAGTGCTTGTCTAAAGTCTGGCTGTGGGTTGGACCATAACCACGCCTACCACCCATCGGTGTACGGACCACCAGGGGGACTCGGGCTATGTCGCCGCTTATCCAACGGAATTTTGCCGCGTGGTTGATCAACTGATCGGCGGCCAGAGCTATGAAGTCACCAAACATAATCTCAATCACTACCCGCAGACCACGCAACGCCATACCAACGCCTAAACCGACAATGCCCGCCTCGGAAACCGGTGTGGCTATCACCCTGTCGGGAAAGGCGGTTGACAGACCCCGCGAGACCTTGAAAGCACCACCATAAGGATCAAGGATGTCCTCACCGAGAAAATATACCTGCTCGCATTCGGTTAGACACGTATACAGGGCGTTATTCAAAGCATCAAGAACAGTCGTCATCAGCTAATATCCACGGGTGGGGTGAGGGTGGCTGGATCCGCTAGCGGATCGGCCTGAGCTTGGCGAAAGGCCTCGGTCACTTCAGCCTCGACCTCAGAATCGATCTGCCGGCGAAAATCAGAGGTGAGACGCTTAGCATGGAACGGAAGTGGGTCGCGTTTCCGGTATCGAATAACCTCCTGCGGATCACGTGTGTCGTCACCTTTAGAGTGGGGTGCGTAGCGATAAGTGTGTAAAACCAGGGCGCGTGGTCCTTCGCCGGCGCGCACGCTCGCTACTGCAAATCGCGCGATCGAATTAATCTCAAGCACGTCAACCGTGTCGGCTTCATCTGTCGGGATAGCAAAGGCATTAAATCGTTCCGATATACCACCTGCCAGATTGATCTGGATCGAGGTGGTTTGAGCATAACGATTGTTTTCGATGATGAAGAGCACCTGTATGCGCCACAGCGAAGCCATGTTGAGACTTTCATAGACGACCCCCTCGCCACGGGTTCCATCACCAAGGAAGACAAACACGATCCGTCCCCTCCGGTGGGCTTTCTCAGCATAGGCCATTCCGACGGCTAGTGGAATTGTGCCACCCAAGATACCACTGGCA
>JAUVOZ010000108.1 GCA_030598885.1 Anaerolineae bacterium
CAACCTTCAACGTAGGCTACCTGACGGAGTGTGGGTGGCACTGGTTACACTTAGCGCAGTGGGCTTTGCGGTTTGGAGGTTGAAGAAGACCCGTCTGAATCGCTGGATTGGGTGGGCGGTTCTGATACTTGCGCTACCCAGCAGCCTGATGCTCGTGGCAGGCGGCTTCGGTGTGGCATTGACGCCTAGTGAGCCGTCATTCCGACCTGCCGATGAGATTAAAGCTATCCAATGGTTGAGCGGTGAAGTTGAAACAGGATCGCTGGTGATGGCGGCTTTTGAAAGTGGGAATGCTCTGCCGGCTTGGGCGCCTGTACGAGTAGTTATCGGTCAT
The DNA here is from genome assembly GCA_030598885.1 of Anaerolineae bacterium. Lineage (GTDB taxonomy): Bacteria > Chloroflexota > Anaerolineae > Anaerolineales > E44-bin32 > DUEZ01. The sequence continues at coordinate 335 of JAUVOZ010000108.1, forward strand.
GGACCTGAAAGTGCGGATCTGCAAGCCATGTCGTCTATTGTGGGCGCATTCTATGACGATGAAATGTCAGACGAGGAAAGGATCGATTTCATTCACGACAAAGATATCGGTTATGTGTGGCGCGGTCCACATGAGCGGGAATTGGGTTCGTGGGATCCAGCAGGTGTTGATTTCCTGACCCTGATCTATAGACAAGGTGACTATGAGATCTATCGTGTACTGCACTCTCCATGAGGCATCGGTCATATCAGTTGAGGGAGGGTTCTGAAAAACGACGGAAGAATTTGATCTTATGGTCGCCAATCGCGATTAATGACTTAGTATGAGTACAAAACAAATCAAACGTCTCCCTTGGATTCTGGTCACGCTAGGTCCACTGATACTTTTCGGGCCTATGCTCATACGCGGCGAAGCGCTATTCTGGGGGACACCGCTCCTACAATTTGTTCCCTGGCGTCAATTCGCGCTGAATTCTATACGCCAGGGTCATTTGCCATTGTGGAATCCAATGCTCGGCATGGGTGCCCCTCTTTTGGCAAACTATCAATCTGCGCTCTTGTATCCTCCTAATATCTTGTTGATCTTTACTGGTCTTGCGTGGGGTCACGGATTGCTGATGGTGCTACACATAATTTGGGCCGGTTACGGGATGATTGTCGTTGCCCGCAACCTTAAGCTAGGACCTCTAGCGCAGGCTGTAGCTGGATTGTCATTCAGTCTATCGGGTTATCTTGTAGCACGTGGGGGGTTTCTGAGCATTAACGCGGCCGTTGCCTGGTTGCCCTGGATTATTGTGGCGGTCGACCGCATGGCAAAGCAGACTGCCAGTCAGGGGTGGGGCAAGAGCGCTGTAAAGGCTGTGTTGTGGCTTAGCTTAGCGCTCTCTCTTCAATGGTTGGCTGGCCATGCTCAGACCGCCTGGTATACCCTCGTGTTGGCTTGTTTATGGGGAGGGTGGCGAGCTATAGAACTAAAGGGGTGGAAGGGACTATGGCGGACAGGGGCAGGGTTGATTGGCGCTGGAGTATTAGCGTTCACGATATCAGCCGTCCAATTACTTCCAACGATGGAGTACCTAACCCAATCCCACCGGGCGGCTGCGCTAGATCCAGAGTTTGTTTTAACCTACTCCTTCTGGCCCTGGCGGCTCCTGGGGCTAGTGATGCCAGATTTGTTCGGTAATCCGGCGACTGGAGATTATTGGGGTTATGGGAATTATTGGGAAGACGCAATTTATATCGGAGTATTGCCCCTCCTGTTGGCGTTGGGAGCGATCTGGAGAAGCTTTCGTGGTCAAGGAGAACATAGCCGGCTCAGCCGTCTTCTGGTAATACTTTCCACCGCTGCTTTGGCCTTCGCTCTTGGTAAAAATACTCCCATCTTCCCTATTCTCTTTCAACATGTACCTTCTTTTGATCTTTTCCAGGCGCCAACCCGTTGGAATTTGATCCTGGTCTTTTCGCTGTCATTGCTGGCGGCAATCGGCGCAGAAAACTGGCGTGAACCTTCTGGCCGATCTCTGTATTGGACACGACTTGGCACTGTCGGGGCAGGAGTGGTTGGCTTAGCAGCTTGGTTGGGGTCAACGTTGATAGAGGGAGTGGAACCGAGCTTCGTACGCGCCTTCGTACTTGCTGGATTGTGGATGTTTATCACCGGGGTGCTGACTTTGCGCGGGTCTGCTCGATTCTCATGGGTATGGATATCTCTCTCTGGATTGGTAATCCTGATCGACTTAGTGGTCGCTGGCATAGGCCTAAACCCGACAATACCAACAGAAGTATTTCAAGGGGAAAGTCAATTGGTAGATGTCGTGGGTAACGAACACCGGATTTATATGGCACCTGATGTGGAGTATGAGTTTAAATACGAGCGAACTCATCGATTTGACACTTTTCATACGGTACTCGATTGGAGCGATATTCGTGACTCGGGTTTACCTAATACGCCACTTCTGGATGATATACCCTCGGCAAACAACTTTGACCCAATCCTACCTGATCGATATGGACTATGGTTGGAGGCGGTAGAAGCGCTACCAGATGTTCAGCGAATGAAACTCCTGGCATTAATGGATGTCGGTTGGCAGGCTTCTATTGATCCCTCAGAAGACATCGGCCTTATTTATGAGCCGGTCCCCGGCGCATCCAGGTTAAGAATGATCCCTCAAGCCATCGTTGCCGATTCACCTGAGGTGGCGCTTTCGCTGGTGACTGCACCCGATTTTGAACCCGCTCAGACAGTCGTCTTGGAAGGTGTATTCCAGCAGCCTCCGCCAATCGGGTCTGGAGAGGGCAAGGCTCTATTTAATCAGACATCGGATCCGGGTGAAGTGTTGATCACTGTTCATGCACCAGACGGAGCCTGGCTTCTGCTTTCGGACACCTGGTATCCAGGTTGGAAGGCGATGGTAGATGACGTGTCAACGACACTCTACCGAGCAGATTACCTCTTTCGTGCGGTGTGGGTTCCCCCTGGAGAACACGAGGTTGAGTTTCGTTATCGACCCGCGCTCTTGGCTATTGGAGGGTTTCTTAGTCTAGCGGCATGGTTATCATTGTCAGTAGTCGGATGGCGATTATGGCGCGACTAAGGATCATCTGGCCGGCGCTCGTCGCATTCGGTGTTGCCACAGCCTATGCACTTTGGCGGATGTCAGCCGGCGGTTGGGACCCGATGGTCCTTGCCGAGCTGGGAACGCGCTATTCACAAGGTGATCCTGATGGGAGCGAGGGGTACGATGGGCAGTTCTCCTACTATATTGCGGTCGATCCGAATCCATATTCCGTCGAAGATCATCTCGACGTTCCAGCTTATCGTTATCAGCGTATTCTATATCCGATCTTGGCCCGGTCGTTGGTCGGAGGAGAGGTCAATGGAATTCCATGGGCGCTTTTAGCGGTGAACTTGGTGGCTCATGCGATCGGGACCTGGGCCGTTGTCCTACTGCTAAACGAGCGTCAACTCTGGAGAGGGTATGGACTAATCTACGGTCTATGGGTTGGGTTGATAGCCGGCGTTGGGCTACAGATGCACGAGCCATTGGCCTATGCATTGATTGCGGTAGGTTGGCTTCTTCGTCGTCGTGGGCGACGTGGGTTAGGGGCAATCTTTCTAGGGTTGGCACTATTCTCGAAGGAAACCAGCTTGCCCTTTTGGGGGGCAGCCTTGCTTGCGGATCTGCTGGACAAAGATAATAGGGGATCTATCATTGGTTTAGCTGCGAGTGGTCTGGCTTTCGCCGGTTGGCAAGTTTGGTTATGGAGTGTATTCGGCTCGCCAGGATTGGGAAGCGGCGGGGCGATGGCGACATCTTTTGAGTGGATTCCATTCATGGGGTTATGGCGTATTGGACAAGTCAGTATGACGGTTCTTGGGTTGTTCGTGGTTATATTTGGGCCTACGGTTGTATTACCAGCGATCTGGGGGGTGATTGCCGGGTGGCAAACCATCCGCCAAAGTTGGCGACAGGCAGAGCCATGGGCGCTACTGTTCAACGGCTTGCTAATCGTCTTCCTCCCCTTTTCAACTTTTCGTGAACCATTAGGCCTTCTTCGTTTCTCTACCGGATTGGTTTTAGCGGTAATCTTTTTCGCCGTCAGTCGAGGTCAGAAGAAAATCTTGAACTACGGGCTTTTCTGGATACCATTGTTGGTGATCTTAGTCAACGGATAAAGACCTCTCTGTGCTGAGTGCGAGTGAGCGGTATGATAGACTACGGTGGAGTTTTCTCGAGTAGGGTGTGAATATTTAAGGCAGCTTGTCGGGGATATCCGTCGTCTCATCCGCTGTGGTAGGTCGTTGGATGCGGTGTTCAGTTCGTCGACCCTTTTTCGATAGGTACCCACTACTACGTGATGTGTAAGGAGGAGATCTCGTTGAAGGGCAATTTAAGGCGTAGTCTCTTATCTGTATCTGTATTCACTGCTGGTATGACTACCTTGGCGATTGAGATTTCGGCTTCCCGTCTGCTAGGCAATGTTTTTGGAACCAGCAATATTGTCTGGGCCAATATCATTGGTTTGATCCTGGTGTATCTGACAGCCGGTTATTTTATCGGTGGCCGTTGGGCAGATCGTTCGCCCTATAAAAGAACATTTTATCGACTGCTTGCCTGGGGGGCGTTTACCGCTGGACTGGTACCTATTATCGCCCGACCAGTACTCATGAGTGCGGTTGAAGCGGTCGAGCACTTTGACTCAGCCGTCATGGTGGGTTCCTTTTTTGCAGTGTTGGTCTTGTTTAGCATACCTATCACTTTATTCGGTTGTGTCTCACCTTTTGCCATCAGATTGACCATCACCCATACCGATCAAGCGGGTCGGGTATCAGGTCGGATGTATGCCATTTCTACCCTCGGTTCAATATTAGGCACCTTTCTACCAGTTCTGTGCTTGATCCCTACCATTGGCACTGCTCGGACCTTTTTGGTCTTCAGTCTGGGGCTGCTGACAATATCCTTGTTTGGTTTGGGCTTAGAAGATTGGCGATCAGCGTTGCGACACTTGTGGATGCCTGGGTTACTGCTCGTTCTCGGTGCATTAACTATAACCGGACCGGTGAAGGCAAGCGCGGGGCAGATTTATGAAACTGAATCAGCTTATAACTATATCCAAGTAATTGAAGGACCTGATGACTCTATACGATATCTTTTATTGAATGAAGGACAGGGTATACATTCCGTCTATGGTCCAGATTTAGAGGTCACCTATGGGACATGGGATTATTTCCTAGCCGCACCTTTCTTCAATCCACCACCAGTGAGGCTGAGGAGCGTGGAACGTCTTGGGCTGGTTGGTTTGGCGGCGGGTACGATTGCCAAGCAATACACCCAGGTGTTCGGGCCGATTCCGATCGATGGTTGGGAGATCGATCCAGAGATTGTGGCAGTCGGCAGGTTGCTGTTTGATATGAACGAGCCCAACCTGAACGCGATTGTCGCTGATGGACGCTGGGGTCTTGCGCATAGCCAACATATTTACAGCGTGATTGGGGTGGATGCTTACCGGCTGCCGTACATTCCGTGGCATTTAACGACACGCGAATTCTTTATCGAAGTCGCCGATCATCTATCTGAGGATGGTGTTGTGGTGATAAATGTGGGACGCACACCGACTGATCGGCGGTTGATAGAAGCTATGGCAGGCACAATTGGATCTGTTTTCACATCGGTTCATGTGGTCGATGTACCAGACACCTTCAATACCATCATCTACGCTACCATAGAACCGACCCTTCCTGAGAACCTGGTGGTCAATCAACTATCATTGGAAAGAGAGGGTGCGCCGTTAGTCTTGCTCGATGTGATTCAAAGGGTGATTGATAATCTACAGCCGACACCGACTTCGGAAGTGGTGTTCACTGACGACTGGGCGCCAATCGAGCAATTGACAAATGCGATGGCCATCCAATTCATACTTGGTGGGAATATCGATATCCTGCGTTGAACAGGAGCGGACTTTGACGTCAACCAATAAACATTTAGTATGGATCAAAATGGCAACTGGTATTCTGGTCGTCCTGTTACCAATTGTCATCGTCCTGACAAGCGTACGGATCTTGATTCTCACCGCCAAGAGTTGGGTGCAAATTGAGTACAATCTGCCCGGCTTTCCGCAGGATCGTTACGGTTTCTCGTTGGAAGATCGCCTATATTGGGCATCCATTGATATCGAATTCTTATTGAACGAGGATGGTATGGAGTACTTTGATGACTTGCGGTTGGAAGACGGGACGCCAATGCACAACGAACGAGAGCTGAGGCATATGGAGGATGTCAAAAACCTGATGCAAGTTGCTTGGAAAGTGTGGGGAGCTGGCTTTATTATCGTCATTTTGCTGATCTTAATGTTATGGAGAGTTGGGGGTGCATCTGTTGCGCTCCAAGGCTTGATGGTTAGCTCACGGGGGATGATTATCCTGATGGTGGTTCTTGCGATTGGCGTGTTTTTTACTTTCGGCGTGCTGTTCGTTGGTTTCCATAAGATTTTCTTTGAGGGTAGCACATGGATTTTTCCTTATTCGGATACCTTCATCCGTCTCTACCCTGAGAGATTCTGGCGTGACACTTTTGTCTACGTTGTTTTTATGACATTGATCGAGGCGATGCTGATTTTCCTGGTTGCTCGTTATTTATCCGCCAGGACTCAGAGTAGTTGAAATTATAGTCATCGTGTAGGGGTGGTTCGCCAATCATCCCTGCTTTTCGGGGGGATAATCCATAAGAACCAGTAGGGACGACCGGCCGAAGGTGCCGAGCGATTTCCCCGGCCGAAGGTGCCGGGCGATTTCCCCGGCCGAAGATGCCGGGTGATTTCCCCGACCCGGTCGCCCCTACTTTATTTTGGAGCCTGCTGGTGCCTGATACGCGGGTCGCAAGGTGGTTCGTACCCCCTCATCCCCCGGTTTTCTTTGCTTGTGTTGGGTGGTATTTATCCAATTCCCAACCGATAGGATTGTTGGCGATATAGTTGCGGAGGCGGTTCAGTTCATCGTCGTGGCGGATGATGTGTTCGTAGTAGTTGCGCTGCCA
>JAUVOZ010000096.1 GCA_030598885.1 Anaerolineae bacterium
ATGCAAGGCTTGTGAGAAGTTCTGCCCCACCGGAGCGATCGATTTTGAACAGCAGGATGAAGTTCTCGATCTGGAAGTCGGGACGATCATCCTGGCGACAGGTTTCAAGGATTTCGAGCCGGACCGTGCGCCGGAATATGGGTACCCTGGGATTGATAACGTCCTGACCGGACCAGAGTTTGAGCGTTTAGTGAACACAAGTGGACCCACCTCCGGTGAAGTAAGGTTGGTTGATGGCAGCAAACCGCAGAGCGTCGCGGTTGTTCATTGTGTGGGCAGTCGCAGCGAAGAGTACCATGAGTATTGCTCGCGTGTGTGTTGCATGTACTCGCTAAAGTTAGCCCACCTCATCCGTGATACCTTCGACGCCGAGGTCTATGAGTTCTATCGAGACATGCGTACCTTCGGCAAAGGGTACGAGGCTTTTTATGAGCGGATACGCGATGAGGGCGTCGAATTCATCCGCTTCGATGATGACTTCAAGGTGAGCAAGCAAAATGGACGGCTCTTGGTGTCGACCACTGATGTTTACACCGGTCAGCGGAGAGAGATCCCAGTCGACATGGTCGTGCTGAGCACCGGTCTTGAGCCCCAAGACGATCAAAAGGAGGTGGCGAGGACCTTTGGCATCAGCCTTAACCCTGACGGATTTTTCCTGGAGAAGCATCCGAAGTTAGGGCCGGTTGAGACGACTACCGACGGCATTTTCCTGGCTGGCTCCTGCCAGGGCCCGAGGGATATCCCTGATACAGTCGCCCACAGCGGCGCAGCCGCCGCGGCAGCGTTATCGCTGATGGATGCCCGTTATGTGACATTGGAGGCGTTTACTGCTTTCATCGACGAGGACAAATGTGGCGGGTGTCGAACATGTGAAGGTTTGTGTCCTTTCGGAGCGATTGAGATGGTGGATGAGGAGGGACACCTGGTAGCCCATATCAATCAAGTTATTTGCAAGGGATGTGGGGTTTGTGCAGCCGCCTGTCCTGCCGGCGCCGCTGTACAACATGGCTTCAGGAAAGAGCAGATTATGGCCGAAATAATCGGCGTACTGGCTCCCAATTTGAAGAGTGAAATTTTAGACGAGAGGCTTCAAGAGGAGGCGTTGGCATGAACCTTACCAAGGTGCGAACCGGCGTCTATATTTGCCACTGCGGTACAAATATCGCGGCCACAGTTGATGTCAAGGCGGTGGCAGAGTTTGCCCAAAGCCTTGACGGCGTAGTGCTGGCACGAGACTACAGCTATATGTGCTCCGATCCGGGTCAGGATTTAATCAAAGATGATATTCAAGAGCATGGACTAAACCGGATTGTGGTTGCCTCCTGTTCACCGCTGATGCATGAGATCACCTTTCGTCGTGCCTGTGAAGAAGCGGGATTGAATCCGTTCTACTTCCAGATGGCTAACATTCGTGAGCATTGCTCATGGGTGATCGATGACATGGTGCTGGCGACCGCTAAGGCGAAGAGTTTGGTTGAGGCGGCTGTACGACGGGTGTATCACCACCAACCGCTCGACATGCGAGAGGTTGAGATGAACCCGTCGGTGCTAGTCGTCGGCGCTGGCATCACTGGTATTGAGGCCGCCTTACGATTGGCCGACGCAAATAAGAAAGTGCATTTAGTCGAGCGGGAGCCGAGCATTGGCGGGCATATGGCTCAACTTTACAAGACATTCCCCACGCTCGACTGTGCGGCTTGAATTCTCACTCCTAAAATGGCGTCCGTGGGACGCCACCCAAACATCAACCTGATGGCCTACAGCGAAGTTGAGCACATCTCTGGCTACATCGGAAACTTCGACGTGCGGGTGCATCGAAAACCTCGCTACATAGACGCCTCAGTCTGCACCGGATGCAGTAAATGTACTGAGGTCTGTCCAGTCGATACGCTGAACCCGTTTGATATGAATTTGGGCACGCGGAAGGCTGTCTACCGGCACTCAGCACAGGCGGTCCCTGGTTCTTACACAATTGAGAAGCTTGGGGTAGCGCCTTGTCGGAATGCCTGTCCCACCGACCAGCGAGCACAGGGCTATATCGCTCTTGTCCGTGAGAAACGATACGCCGATGCTTATTGGGCGATTCGGCGTGAGCACCCATTCCCCTCAGTGTGTGGCCGGGTATGCAACCATCAATGCGAGGATGCCTGTAGTCGCGGCAAATACGATGAACCGGTCAATATCATGGGTATCAAGCGCTTCGTCTCGGATTGGGCTTTCGCCAATCGGGACGAGTTACCTGAAATGCGTGACAAATCCTTGGTAGGAACGCCTTTCGTGCATGAGCCCGTATCAACCGGTAAGAAAGTCGCCATCATTGGCGCTGGTCCAGCCGGCCTTACTGCGGCACTGGATCTAGTTCGGCTTGGGCACAGTGTCAAGGTGTATGACTCTTCGCCGATTGCTGGTGGCATGATGCGAGTGGGGATACCACCGCACCGCATGCCAGATGAGTTGTTGGACTGGGAGATCGAGCAGATACTGAACGAAGGGATTGAACTTCAGCTGAACACCAGGATAGACGATATACCTGGTCTGCTCGAGAGTGGCTATGATGGGGTGCTGGTCGCCACCGGTGCCCATCGAGTAAAGAAATTGGCCATACGAAATTCAAATCATCCGCAGAACTGGCTCAGCCTCGATCTGTTGAAGCGAATCGCGTTGGGAGAGGAGATCGACCTGAGTGGGAAGAAAGTGGTTGTCCTTGGTGGTGGGAACGTGGCACTCGACGTGGCTCGAACCGCTATCCGACTCGGCCAGCCAGAAGTAAGTATAGCCTGCCTTGAGTCTCGAGGCGAGATGCCGGGTTTTGATTGGGAGATTGGTGTGGCGGAGGAGGAGGGCATCCGGTTGTTCCCCGGTCGGACCTTCAAGGAAATTGTCGTCGAGAACGAGCACGTTGTCGGCGTTCGATGTGTCGAAGTGGAATTCCGAGGCTTCAAGGGTGGTCAACCGGATATGGATGAGATCCCGGGGTCAGACCATGTACTGCCGGCCGATTTAGTAATCTGGGCGATTGGGCAGGGACCGGATTTCTCCTTCCTACCACCCGACGGAAGCGTTCACATTCGCTATCCGATTGGCGTAGTTACCGACGACGAGATGATGACCTCACTACCGGGCGTGTTTTGTGCCGGCGATGTCCGCCGGGGGATGACCTTCTTCGTTGTCGACGCCATCGGTGAAGGCCACCACGTCGCTCGTTGTATTGACCGATATTTACGTGGTGAAAATGGATTAAAGGAACCCTATCAGCAAGATGTAGTGGAACTCAGTGTGGAGGATATCGAGACCAGGATCACCGATGGTCGCGCTTCGAACCAACCGCGAGTGCCCATTTCCTGTATCCCCTTGGAAGAGCGACTTAACAACTTCCGTGAAGTGGATCTGACCTTGACCGAAGAGCAAGCTCTAACTGAGGCTGAACGCTGCCTGGGATGTGGGCTTTGTTCGGAGTGTCTGGAATGCGTCGCGGCATGTGAGATAGGGGCAATCCATCACGATATGCAGGATGAGCTGGTCGATCTTAAGGTTGGGGCGATTATCCTAGCGACAGGTTTCCAGGATTTCGACCCCAGCGTAGCGCCTGAATTTGGCTATGGCCGGCTCAACAACGTGATCACCGCCATGGAATTCGAGCGGATGATTAATCCCAGCGGTCCAACGGGAGGCGAGGTTCTATTGAAGAATGGAAAACCGCCCAAAAGCGTGGCCATCCTGCAGTGCATCGGCAGCCGTAGCGAACAATATAACTCACATTGTTCACGTGTATGCTGCATGTATTCGCTGAAAATCGCCCAATTGGTTCATGATTACGTTAATGCAGAGGTGCATGAAATCTATCGGGACATGCGTACGGTCAGCGGCGGTTATGAAGCGTTTTTCAACCGGACAAAGCAGGCCGGGGTAAATTTTTACCATGGTCAGGTGACCGAAGTAGAAAAGAAGAATGGGCGATTGGTGGTTAGTTGGGATGAAAGCTACTACAACGAACCGGACCACGTCGCCGTCGATATGGTGATCTTAGCTACCGGCTTCGAACCAAGAGATGATGTGGGCCAGGTAGCCAGCACATTTAGTGTAAGTCGAAGTCCCAATGGTTTCTTCCTCGAGCGGCATCCTAAGCTTGCACCGGTAGAGACCGCCACCGATGGCATCTACCTGGCTGGCGCCTGCCAAAGCCCAATGGATATTCCGGATTGCGTTGCCCAGGCGGGAGGGGCGGTCGCGGTAGCACTTTCAATGATCGATCAAGGCACAATCGCGCTTGAACCTTCCATCGCTGCCGTAGAAACCTTATATTGTGCCGGTTGTGGCCAGTGCGTGGCCGCATGTCCCTACCTAGCGATCGAGATAACCGATGGCGTAGCGGTGGTGAATGAATATTCGTGCAAGGGGTGCGGTACATGCGCTGCGGTATGCCCGAATAAGGCGATGAAGTTGATTCATTACAGCGATCAACAAATCGTGGCTGAGATGATCGGTGCTCTGAATCTGTCTGTCACTCCGGAGGAGGTGACCTAATGTCTGACTCCCATGGGGATGATGTGGGTAATGTTGGTGGATTGAATAGCTTCGAGCCGAAGATCCTCGGTTTTTTATGCTCGTGGTGCAGCTATACCGGTGCCGATCTAGCTGGCACCAATCGTCTCAAGGTTCCATCAAACTTACGAGCTATCCGCGTGCCATGCTCCGGTCGGGTAGCGCCGGAATTGATCATGCGCGCCTTCGATCAAGGAGCGGATGGTGTATTGGTGCTCGGCTGTCACCTTGGAGAATGCCATTACGATAATGGAAACCACCGCACAGCTAAGAGAATGCCCGTTTTACATTCGCTGCTGTCCTTCGTCGGCCTCGAACCGGAACGGTTGCGGCTTGATTGGGTCTCGGCTTCAGAGGGGGAACGTTTTTCAAAAATTGTCGAGGAGTTCGCCGAATCCATCAGGTTGTTAGGGCCTTGTCAGTGGCGTCCGAAAGCCCTCCAATGGGAGGCCGAAAACAGGTTAATCAACCAGAAGGGTGAGATGTCCATGCCCCAGGTGGGACGTTAATCATGTCGAAAACAATAGACATCCAAGCGAAAACCAGACAATTATTAAATAGTGGTCAGGTGTCTTGTGTGATCGGTTATGAGATAGGTCCGCGTGGACGTACCCGACCGGCATTTATCTACCAACCGGACGATGCCGAACGCATGGTCTGGAATCGATCCTGCACTCACAACCTGGTTCCCTATGTGAGCGATAAGCTTCAGTCAATCGAAAAAAACACATCTACAGGAGAGACGGAAACAACCCAGCAACAAGTGGCTGTGGTTGTCAAACCCTGCGACAGCCGGGCAATAAATGTGTTAACCGCCGAGAAGCAATTCTCTCGCGACCAGGTTTATGTAATTGGGGTGGCATGCGAAGGGATTGTTGATGGAGCCGGCTTCGGCCGAGAGGATAATGGTAACTTGCAGGCTCGATGCCAGCGCTGCTCAGAAAGAGAGCCGGTTGTTTATGACATATTGATCGGAGAACCGCAGGAGGTGGAGGCTGTCGATGATTACTCCGATCTTGATCGTTTGACTGATCTCACACCTGATGCACGAGTAGAGTTCTGGCTTAGTCAGTTCGATCGCTGCATCCGTTGCTATGCCTGTCGGCAGGTCTGCCCCATGTGTAACTGCCCAACCTGCCTTTATGAGAGGGACGACTCACTGTGGGTTGGTATGGGGATCAGGCTGAATGAGAAACGGACCTTCCATCTTGGTCGGGCATACCACCTCGCTGGACGCTGTGTCGGCTGCAACGAGTGTGAGAGGGTTTGTCCGATGAAAATCCCGATCAGCCTCCTGAATCGGATGTTGGAACGTGAAGTCGAAGCTGCGTTTGGGCATCGCGCCGGCGCGGCTGCTGCTCCTTCACCTCTTGTCACGATCCTTGATAGCGAGGATGGCATATCATGGACATCATAACCCGCGATCAGTTAGCCGCGTTGTTGGATAACCTTGCGAGCAGCAGGACCCTTATCGCTCCGTGTGAAGCAGAGGATGTGTTGCTCTACCGGCGGGTGCCTAGCAGCGCAGAAGTAGCTTGGGACTTTGATCTTCCCGTCCTTTCAGCCAAAGGAGCCCTTTTCCCCCCCACTGAACGGCTTATGACGGTTGAGAAGGGTGGGGACGCCGGGGAAGAGAACGCGGTTCAATTAAACATCTTGGAAACGATATTTGAAGATGAGCAGGTGATTTTTGGAGTGCGTCCCTGTGATGCACGAGGGTTTAAGGCACTGGACGCGCTGCTCCTCGAGACTGACCCGATGGACACGTACTATGCGAGGCGGCGCGAGAAAACGACCCTCATTGGTCTCGCATGCGGGCAAATGGGTCCATCCTGCTTTTGTACCAGCCTTGGCGGTGCGCCGGACGATTGGCGAGATGTTGATTTGATGCTGACCGAGATAGAGGATGGCTATGCAGTGAAGGTTGTAACCGAGAAGGGCCGTGCTCTATTGGGGGATCTATCGCTGAGGGAATTGCCTGGTGAACCCACCGCACCGGTATTGAACGATCCGCTGCCGGTACCAGGTGATGAGGCCTGGACATCCCAATTCAAGGATGGATTTTGGGATAACTTGGCTGAACGGTGTTTAAGCTGCCGTATCTGTGCTTATGTCTGCCCGGTCTGTCGGTGTTTCGATGTCCGCGATGAACTTGTTCCGGCAACGACATTTTGTTACGACCAGTATGAACGTATTCGATGCTGGGATAGCTGCACCGGCGTGAACTATAGAAAGATTGCCGGAGGGCACAATCCACGTAGTGAGAAGGGTCAGAGATTGCGCAATCGCTTCAACTGCAAATTCTATTACTACCCGCAGCAGTACGGTGTAATAGCATGCACAGGCTGTGGGCGTTGTATCGACGCTTGTCCGGTTAACATCGATATCACCGAAGTGATGGAGCATCTGGTGATTACTCAAGAGGGTGTGAGCAAATGACCAATACGGGTGGATTCAATGCCATGCTCCCCTATTTTGGGAGGTTGGTTGAGACGAGGGATATTGCATCTGAGATCAAACTGATGAGGGTTGAGCTTATCAATGGTGGTAGTGAAGCCTTCAGCGAGTACCAACCCGGCCAATTTGTCTTCCTTTCGGCGTTCGGAATTGGTGAAGCTCCTTTTGGGATTGCTTCTATCCCGGCACATGGTGAAGTTCTTGAATTTGCTGTTCAACGACTGGGTAGTGTCACTACCGCACTGCACGAGATGGGGGAAGGGGATCTGGTTGGAGTGCGGGGTCCTTTTGGCAGACCCTTTCCCATGGAGGTTATGAAAGGTAAGAACCTTATCGTCCTTGGTGGCGGAATTGGTGGAGCGCCTCTGCGACCTGTGATTCAGACAGTGCTCGAATCACGTGAAGAGTATGGACACTTAACCATTCTGTGGGCAGCCCGCAAACCCTCATTAATGATCTTTCGTGATGAACTAGACATTTGGCGGGAGGCGCCAGACTGCGAACTGCACTTGACAGTTGATGAGTCAGAGACTGGTTGGGAACACGATGTCGGCCTGATTACAGAATTACTTGAACGGGTAGCGCCTTCGCCAGAGAACGCG